>NZ_JAMONU010000176.1 GCF_027066465.1 Thermococcus sp. | reverse complement strand
CCAGTGTAGCTCATCAGGGCGAAGAGCCACTCGTAGGAGTTCTTTGATGTGCTGGCCATTCCAAAGGCCATCGCAACGCCGACGAGCGAGGCTATAACGGCGAAGTACCATGTTAGTGTGTTCAGCTGGAAGACGAGGTGGAAGCCGCCAACGTTTATCGTCTGGACTATCCCCTCGGTGCCTCTGCTGGTAATCGTTGGGTAGTACTTCACGAGTATCCCGAAGGGTATCACTGCACCAACAACCCCTATTACCTCGCGGAGCACTTTGACGTCGATGACCCAAGCAATGAATCCTGCCACGAGCGGTGCGAAGAGCATGACCATAAGCCAGTTCATGCTCCCACCCCCATCAGGGGAACGTTCTTGATGTACTGCGCAACGTTGAATATGTCAGCGCCGGCCTTCTGGGAGATGCTCCATGCGTAGTTCGGGTAAATTCCTATTGCGATGACGAGTATCGCGAGGGCTATCATTATAATCACCAGGGGAACGCTTTCGCCGACCCTCTCCCCTTCTCCCTCGAACCATATTGCGTGCACGAGCCTAAAGTAATAGACGGCCTCAACGACACTGGCCGCCAGAACCAGGAAGGCCGCCCACGTGTAGCCCACCTGGAGGGTGGCGAGGATTATCCTGAGCTTGCTCCAGAATATGTTGAACAGGGGAACTCCAACAGCCGCCATTGCTCCTATCGTTATTCCAAATGCCGTAGCTGGCATCTTTCTTCCCAGTCCCCTGAAGTTCTCAATGTCCGCTCCTCCGAGCTGTACCGCGACGTAGCCAACGCCGAGGAAGAGGAGGACTTTGATTATTGCGTGGTTGACCATCTGGAAGACTCCGGCATCAACGCCCGCCTGGGTTCCCAGGGCAAAGGCGAGGGCTATGAGTCCAACCTGGCTTATTGACGAGTACGCTATCATCCTCTTGACGTTTCTCTGCCTCAACGCTGAGAACTCCGCCACGACGACGGTGAGGGTTGCCATGACCACGAGGAGCTTGAGGACGTTGTGCCAGGTTCCGACCGAGCTCATGAGGTAGAGAACCCTGGCCATCGCGTAGAGGCCAGCCTTAACGACGAAGGCCGAGAACATGGCCGTTACAGGGTGCGGTGCCGCCTGGTAGGCATCTGGTGCCCAGGCGTTGAGCGGGAACAGCTCCGCCTCTACCGCGAGACCGAAGATTATGAGGGCCAGTCCAACCTGGGCAACGGTCGGGTTGATGTGCCCTGCGAGCTGGGCTATCTGGGCCATGTTGAGCGTTCCCGTTGCTCCGTAGATTAGCGCAACGCCGATTAGGAAGAAGCTTGAACCGATTCCTCCGAGAATCATGTATTTGAGGGAGGCTTCCGCCGCTTCGCCGGTCTTGTTGTAAGCCGTCAGTGCGTAGGCCGTTATGGCCGTTATCTCCATGAAGACGAAGAGGTTGAATATATCGCCGGTCGCTATCATTCCAGTGGCTCCGAGCATCAGCAGGAGGAAGAGCATGGCGTACTTGTCTATTGGCTCGATGGTGACGGCCTTAAAGTTGAAGACAGCCATAAGGAAGCTTACTACGGCGACTATCAGTATGAAAAGTGCCGCGAAGTAGCCTATGTAGAGGTTGATTCCGACCGGAGGCTTCCAGCCACCGGCTATGACTATTATCGGCTTCCCGGTTGAGTAAACCTCTTTAAAGACCCATGCCGCTATACCAGTTTGGATTGCGGTTATCATCAGCACGTACGACTTTATTGCCCTCTTCCCAAGTCCCTTAATTAGGGGAACGAAAAAGGCGCTAAGGAGAGGGATTGCGATGAGGAGTGATGCATACTGTCCGTTCATCCTCTCAACCTCCTTATCTCCTCAACGTTTAGGGTTCCATACCTCTGGTAGAGTATTATGGCGACACTAAGTGCCATCGCGGTTGTGGCAACACCTATGACTATTGCGGTGAGAACCAACGCCTGGGGAATCGGGTCAACGGCTTGGTTTGGACCTATTCCCTCGCTTAGGATGGGTGCGCTCCTTCCGTAGATGTAGCCTATGCTGATGAGGAGCAGGTTGACGCCCGTTTCCATTATGCTGAGGCCTATGAGCATTTTGAGGACGTTCTTCTTGACCAGAACCCCGTAGAGGCCTATGAGCACCAGCGCTATTGAGCCGAAGTAGTATACTGAAATCATTCTTTCACCTCCTCCTTCAGCATGTTGTCTATGATACCGCTCAGCTCCGTGCCGACCTTAATGCCGATTATCGTGTATATTACCGGAATAAAGCCGCCGCTGAATAGTCTGCCGATGTTGTTGTGGCCCCAGCCCCAAGTCTGCCATATCCAGTCGAAGAGGAAGTAGCCGCCTATGGCGAGACCTATTAGGCCGACCACGACGTAGCCCATTCCAACGATGCCCTCCGTCTTCTCAAAGGCTTTGTATGGAATCTCATACATCGTGAACGCCATGTAAAGCAAGAGGAACGCCGTCGCTATGGTAGCTCCTCCGGGGAAACCCCCACCCGGTGTCAGGTGTCCGTGGATGAAGATGTAGGCACCGAAGAGAATCACGAACGGAACAAGGAGCCTTGTTCCCGTGGTTAAAACTACCGAGCCTTCAGTTCTCGCCGTTCTCTTTCTGTTCTTACCCCAGAGAAGCGCTCCGACACCCGTTGATGCTATAAACAGGACCGTTACTTCACCGAGTGTATCGAAGCCACGGTAGTTGACGACGACTGCCGTTACCGCGTTGACCGCTCCCGTCTGTTGCTTGACGTGGTTCAGGTAATACTGGCCAACGAGCATTTTATCCTGCCCGAAGGGAACCCCGGAGAGACCCTGGGCGAGCCAGTAACCTATCACCAGCAGGATGATTATTGCGAGACCCCTTTTGAGGATGCTCACCATCTCACCCACCACCCTGGCCTCTCCTCTTCTTCACTCTCGAACCTCTGGGTTCTCTTTATGGCGAATATGAAGACGGCTCCGCTGAGGGCGGCGCCTATGGCCGCTTCGGTCATCGCAACGTCCGGCGCCTGTAGCATGAAGAACAGTATTGAGGCGAACAGACTGACCGCCGCCATTCCAACCGTTGCCGCAAGGAGGTCGCGCCATTCGACGGCCAGTATGG
This sequence comes from Thermococcus sp., assembly GCF_027066465.1. Taxonomy (GTDB): domain Archaea; phylum Methanobacteriota_B; class Thermococci; order Thermococcales; family Thermococcaceae; genus Thermococcus. The sequence goes on along the minus strand of NZ_JAMONU010000176.1, from coordinate 3,458 downwards.
CGGACAGAATCATAACGCCGACGAGTATGTATGAGATGCAGGCAATGCAGTTCATTCGCTCACCTCCTCAGACTCGGCATTTTCCTTCTGAGCCAGGTGCTCTGCGTATTTGTCAACAACACTCCCGTGCCAGAGGGGGATTCCACGCTTGTATGCGGCCCTTATGAGGGCGTGTGCACTTATTGGGTTCGTTAGAAGCAGGAACGTTGCAACCGTTATTGTCTGGACTATCCACGCCGGGGAGTAGCCCCTGCCGACCGCCCAGAGGCCGGTTCCGACTATAACGCCGAGGCTTCCAAGCGTTGCACTCTTCGTTGAGGTCTGCATTCTGTTGTACACATCGGGCATCCTGATTAGGCCCAGTGCCGACAGGAAGTAGAAGAACGTCCCTATTAGGACAAGAATCTCGCCGATTGCCGAGAGCAAGTTCATAGGCCTCCCTCCAGGTAGCGAGCAAACGCAATAACACCTCCAAACGCTAGGATTGCGTAGACGAGGGCAACACTGATGTAAATCATCCTGCCGTAGTAGAGGGCGAAGAGAACCATCAGTCCGGTTGTTATGGTGGTCATTATATCGACGGCGACCAGTCTGTCAACTGTCGTCGGTCCCCTGAAGACCCTGTAGGTGCTGAGTAGCGTTGCTATCGCAATCAGGGCGAGATAAACGTTAATCCCTATCATCCGAATATCACCTTCAGGAACTTTTCAAAGGGCTTCGTTATGTTCTCAGATGCCCTTTCAACGTGCTCAGAATCGTCCTTGGCGTTGAGAACTTCGTCCGGAACCCAAATCCAGTGGATGAAGTACTCGTCTCCATCGACGTCGAGGGTTATGGTTCCGGGTGTGAGCGTTATAGAGTTGGCCAGCGAGAGCTTTCCGGTGTCGCTGTTGAGAACCGTGCGGCACTTCACGATTCCCGGCCTTATGGGTCTCTTGGGATGAAGGACCCTGTAAGCTACGTCCAAGTTGGCCATTATCATCGCCCACAGGAAGTACGGGATGTAGGCGATGGCGTAGGCGACCCTTTTGGGATGAAGGTTCCTGAGTCCGGCTTTGGTTGCTACGTCATGCGTCAGTGCCGCAACTATAACCGAAAACACGAAGCCTATCAGCAGTTCCTGGGGGTCAAGGCTTGCGGTTAAAAACAGCCATATAACAAACAGCACGATTACCATGTAGACGAACTTGCTGGCTCGACTTGCTTCTTCCATACTCAACCCTCCGGAGGTTGGTGACTGTCATTCACAGTGACTATTGGAGGTTTTCAACCATAACTTATAAACCTTACCTGAGAAGAAGAAAGGTTTAGAACTTTTGGTTGAAATAGGGGTCCCTAATTTGCCCCATGATTCAAAGAAGCGTTCATTGACGTTCGTTCTTCGATAGAAGGTAACAAATTCTCTGGACTTCAATCAGAAAAATATTGCAAAAAATTCGGCAAAAGGGTCAGTATATAGAAATGCGCTTAACGCCCTCAAGTTTTGAGAGCTCGTTGATGAGGTCACCGGGTATCGGCTTCTCCGTGATTATGGTAAGGGTTGCCTCGGGGTACAGCTCCGGGTCCTCCGCAACGACCTGGACTATGTTTATGTCCCTTTCCGCTATCTTCTGGGCAATCTTGGCGAGTATCCCTATTGCCCTCGGCTCCGGTTCAATCTCGATAACGCCGTAGCCGACGTGTCTGCCCACGTACTTCATGTGAACCGTTGGCTCGAGGTTGGTGTATATGTCCTTGAGCTCGGGAATCTTTAGAATCATTGCAACGGTTTCCTTGACCACCCTTCTGTCAACGTCCAGAGCCTTCGCTATCTTGGTGTAGGGAACCTCAATGTCACCAGCTTTAATCTTCATGTCCTCGGATACCCTCAGGCCGTACTTCAGGAGGGTCTTGGCGATTTGCTTTCTGACCGGATACTCGTCAAAATAATGTTCAATTTTCCCCCACATGGGCTATCACCCACTTAAGTTCATCGATAGACTCTTTAATCCAACAATATTAAAATGTTTCCATGCCCGCATGTCTTCACCCGGAGTGATTTAAAAATTTTAAGATGGTCACTTTATCCAGCAACGGGTTTTTAAACCGAGGTGTAGCGAGAAACGACGATGATAGAGGTTCGGCTTCCCCACGTTACCTTTGAAGACTTGGGCGATTCAATCCGTTTAATCTGGCGCGAGACCCTCTACGCGGACTTCCCGAAGCGGGAGCTTGAAAGGGTGATACAGAAGAAGTACCGCGTTTCCCCTGAGGTGTGGGTTAGGGATGGGGTTCTCGTCGTGAACACGGATTACAAGAAAATTGAAGGGTTCATAGCCCTCTACCTTCAGAGCAACCTTGGCTCGCTCCTGCGGAACAGATACACGAATAGAAAGGTCATTTACATCCATGAAGCTATGGAAATTCCCCTCCTCGGATACAACGCCTTCGGTTTGATAGACAGGGGAACCAATCTCATTCAAATCAGGGGTGTGAGCGGCTGTAACCTTAGCTGTATCTTCTGCTCCGTTGATGAGGGACCGTACTCGAGAACCAGAAAGCTCGACTACGTCGTTGATGTGGACTACCTCATGAAGTGGTTCGACGACATCGCGAGGATAAAGGGTAAGGACCTGGAGGCCCATCTCGACGGGCAGGGTGAACCCCTTATCTATCCCTTCCGCGTTGAACTCGTCCAGGCCTTAAGGGAGCACCCGAACGTCTCGGTAATCTCAATGCAGAGCAACGGGACGCTTCTCAACGACAAGCTCGTCGAGGAGCTGGCTGAGGCGGGCCTCGACAGGGTGAACCTCTCCATTCACTCCCTCGACCCGGACAAGGCGAAGATGCTCATGGGGATGAAGAACTATAATCTGGAGCACGTCCTTGAGATGGCGGAGGCGCTCGTGAACGCGGGAATAGACGTCCTCATCGCCCCGGTCATAATCTTTGGAATCAACGACGACGAGGCGGAGGCGTTCATAGAGTTCGCGAGGAAAATCGGTGCCGGAAAGCGCTGGCCGGCCCTCGGCTTCCAGAACTACATTCCCTACAAGTTCGGCAGGAACCCGGTCATAGCCAAGACCGTTCCCTTCAAGGAGTTCTACGCCTGGCTGAGAAGGCTTGAAGAGAAGACCGGCATGAGACCCCTCGTCCTGAAGCCGAGCCACTTCGGGATGGAGAAGCGCGAGTTCCTCCCCCTCGCATTCAGGCCCGGGGAGGTCGTAAAGGCGGAGGTCGTCCTTCCTGGCAGGATTGAGGGTGAAATGCTCGCAAAAGCCCGGAACAGGCTTATCGAGGTCGTGGGAACGAAGGCAGAAGTCGGGGACAGAATCAAGGTGAGAATCGTGAGGACGAGGCACGGTATCTACATAGGAACTGAGGTTTAGGAAAACTTTTTAAAGTAATTAATTATACCATCAAAGGGTGGGGTTGATGAAACGCGCTCTTTTAGTGTTAAGTGTTGCAGCGTTGCTCGT
>NZ_JAMONU010000175.1 GCF_027066465.1 Thermococcus sp. | reverse complement strand
TTCTACGACTACGAAATAGCGTTCAACCCCCACAAGGTCATAAAGGCACCGACAATAGTCGACCTGCTCCGCGGAAGGGGCGTTAGAACGGCGAGCGTTTCGGGCTACACGATGCCCCCCTTCAGCGGAACCGACGTGAGGATTTTTCCACCGTTTTTTGCGAGCGACAAGATGTACAGACAGCACGGGCGCGACTGGAGGAAAGACGTATGGGTCCTAAACTCTGCTCTCTACCTCTACGAGGAGTGTAAACCCGACTTGCTGCTCGTTCATTTCGCCTCGATAGACGGAATGAGCCACGACCACGGACCGCTGAGTGAGGGTGCCCTTAAGGCCGTGCACACCGTTGATACCGCAGTTAGGACGCTGTGGGAGCGCCTCAAGGACGAGTACGCCTTCATAATCTTTGCCGACCACGGGCAGGAGGATGTTCACACCTGGGTGAACCTGAAAACCTACCTCCTGAAGCACGGGATTGAAGCGCTCCGCGTTTCCTCCGGCGGGGGCGTTCACGTCTATCTGCGGAACCCGAACGAGGCCGAGGAAGCCTTTGAAGTCCTGAGAAGGGCACCGGGCGTTAAGGCCATCTTCTTTCGCGAGGACTTACCTCATCTCAACAGCCCGAACAGCGGGGAGCTGATTGTTTCAGCGAAGCCGGGCTACTGGTTCTGCTCCCACAGGATGTGTAAGGGGATAAAGGGGACAAGCCACTGGGTCAAGGGCATGCACGGCTCGATGAACGAACCTGTGATGAAGGTCCCGCTGATTCTCTGGGGCTTTGAGGAGGTTAACCTTGACGAGCCGAGCCTCATGGACATTGCCCCGACGGTTCTGAAGTTCTTCGGAGTTGAGAAGCCAGGGAACATGGTGGGGGAGAGTTTGGTTTAGCCTCCGAAACTCAATCCAGTTCCTTTCTCCCGAAGCGGAGTTTGTGCTCTTTTCAACTAATGAACAGCATTGCCCTTTTACACAAAGCCCCTAACAACGAGACGAGAAAAGCGGAAGGGTAAAAGAAGCATCCAGCCCTCAGCGGGAGGACTGGGCAATCCTCTCGATTTCTTCCTTCTTGCTGTAGGCAAAGCTCTTCGGGTCCTTGTTTGCCGCAGCTATTATTTCCTCAGCTAGAGCCTGTGCGTAGGTGGTCTTGTTGCGGTAGCACTTTATGCTCGCACCGAGGGCGATGTTCTTGAGGGCGATGTCGAGCCTCCTGAGCGGGGAAACGTCAACGGCCATGTGGTAGCGGATTCCACCGAAGGCGATGGTGGTCGTGTCCTCCCTCGGGGCGGAGTTCTCGATGGCCCTTATGAGGACCTGAATCGGGTTCTGCTTGGTTCTTCTCTCGATAATCATGAAGGCCTCCTTGACGACCTCATAAGCCTTCATCTTCTTGCTCATAATCGAGCGGTGTTCCCTCCTCATGAAGTGGCCACCGGCCTTGTAGTGGCTGGCACCGCTCCTCATGACCTTGTTGATGAGCCTCTCAACTATGTGAACCTGGGCCTTGCCGAAGGGCTTCTTGGCGTGCCTGCCATGGCTGTGAGGAAGAATTCTCGCGTCGAGGTTTATGTATGGTCTGAGAGATGGGTCGTTTACAGTTACGTCCTCGACGCTCCAGCGCCCCATGACCTTGAGCTCCTTCGGGATGAAAAAGCGCTCGCTGAGCGGCTTGGCCATTCACTTCACCTCCTCGGCTTCTCCTTCCTTCCCTTGACGAGCTCCTTCAGTGAAACTCTGTTGACCTTGACGACCTTGTAGCGGATTCCGGGAATGTCTCCCATCGAACCGCCCTTAGGACCGCCGATTCCCTCGATAATGACCTCATCGTGCTCGTCGATGTGGTTTATGGCACCGTCACCGGGGGTGAAGGCGGTGACGACCTTACCGTTCTTGATGAGCTGAACACGAACCGCCTTACGCATTCCCGAGTTGGGCTGCTTGGCCTCGACGGCTATCTTCTCAAGGACGATTCCCCTTGCCTGCGGAGCGCCCTCAAGCGGGTCGCTCTTCTCCTTGAGGCGGAGAACCCTCCTCTTGTAGCGGATGTCACTCCAGCGGAACTTCTTCCTCTTGAGCTTGAGCTTTCTACCGGCGAATTCGCCATACGGAGCCTTCTTTCCGGGCATGAGCATCACCTCAAATTATAATCACGTCGTGAATGCCGTGATGTCTCTCCATCAACTCTTTCACGAGGCTTATGTTCTGGCCGCCCCTTCCTATTGCCCTCGGTTTGTCGCGAGGGCCGATATCGAGGAGGGCGACCTTCTTGCCATCCTTCTTCTCGGTGATGTGAACCTTTTTAACCTTAACCCCGAGGCTCTTATAAATGTTCCTTAAAAACTCTTCGGGATTGTCCGAGTGTTCTATAAGCTCTATCTCCTTACCGAGCATGCTCTGGACGCGCTTGACGTTGGAGCCCTTCTTTCCAAGTGCCAATCCCATTTCGCCCTTTTTGATTACGTAAACCAGCCTGTTTCTGCTGGTGTCTATGAGACAGTCGAGGACGGTCGCTCCAGTCATGCTCTCGAAGAGCGCTATGTACTTTATCTGGTCGGTGTTGAGCTTGAGCGGCATCACTCCTTACCCCCGGCAAGGGCGAGTATCTTGCTCTCGCCCGGGTCGAGTATCGCGAGGGCCGAAACTGTGTGCGGCCTTCCAAGGAGGGTTCCGAGCTCGACGCTGGTTCCCTCAAACTCGTAAACTGGAATTCCGCTGAGCTTGGCGTAGTAATAGATGTCCTCCTTGATGTCGGGCCTCGCGTTCTTCGCGACTATAATCATCTTTGCCCCGCCGACCTTGGCGTAGTGGATGCTCTTCTTGGCTCCCATAACTATCTTACCGGTGTCCTGGGCCTTCCTAAGCTCAAAGGCGAAGTCAACCATTAACTACACCTCCCTACTCCCTTTTCGGTCTCAGGGGGAGATTCATTGCCAGCTTGACTATTCCCGTACCAACGGGCACGGGCTGGCCGATGAGGACGTTCTCAACGACACCGTTGAGCGGGTCGGTTTCTCCCCTTTCGGCGGCCTCGAACAGGTGCTGCGTTGTAATCTCGAAGGCCGCCCTAGCTAAGACGCTCGCTTTCTCCCCGACGACACCGTGCCTGCCTATAGGCAGGATAACGCCGTCGAGGGTCATCACATCGGCGACGAGCATGATGTGCCTGACGTCAACCTCGAGACCCTGCTCGCGCATCGTGTTGACGATTTCCTCGATGATGGCGTTCCTTGCGGCCTCGATGCCGAGGACTTCAGCGATTTCGTGGATGTTGTTGGTTCTCGTCCTCGTCGGGTCAACGCCCGGAACCTTGAGCACCTGCTTGAAGTTCGAACCTTCGGTGTATATCACGTACTCGTCGCCTTCCTTCCTTATGATGGTCTTTCCGACGCCTGAGAGACCCTTAAGACGGTGCTTTTTAACCTTTTCGGCAAGTCTTCTCAGGTCTGAGAGCTTTGCCGCCTTTTTGGGTCTCACTATGAGCGTGTATCCATCAACCTCAAACTCAGCGCTCTTGAAGGAGCCCTCCAGCTTTCTTCTGACCTTTTCCATGTCCAAACCGGCCTTCTCAAGCCTCTCCGGGTCAATCTCAACGATATACTCGAAGTTGAGTATATCTATCGTCTCCTCCCTCGCGAGGTTCTCAAGGGTTGTTCCCTCGATGCGCCTCGCAACTTCGAGGGCTTTCTCGCGGTCATACCTGTGCTTCTCGTCAAGGTAAACCGTCATTATCGGCGTTGAGGGATTCTTCCTGGCATCAACAATCTCGATGATTCTCGGCAGACCGAGGGTGACGTTGATTTCCGCAACACCGGCGTAGTGGAAGGTGTTGAGGGTCATCTGGGTTGATGGCTCACCTATCGACTGCGCCGCAACCGTTCCTATAGCTTCCCCCGGCTCGACGAGGGCGTTCTGATACTCCTTAACGGTCTCCTCGATGATTGCCTCAACTTCGGTCTTCTTCAGGTCGTACCTTTTGTTGTACTCAACGAGCTTCTCGTAGAGCTCCTCCTTCACGCTCGCCGGGAGGTCTGCCTTCTCAACGAGGTTCTTTATTGTTTTCTCGGAAACCATGAGCATCACCCCTTGGCACGGGTCTTCAGCAGGGTTCTGATTATAACCCTGTCAACATCAATGGTCTTACCACCCCAGCTCTTCATTGGGTCAACGCCGTCCTCTCCATAGCGGAACTGGACGATGATTCCGGTCGGGTCTCTGACGGTTCCGTCGTAGTCGACCTTAAGGTCCTGGAGTGCGTTGATTAGCCTTCTCTGCATGTAACCGCTCTGGGCAGTTCTAACGGCGGTGTCAACCAGTCCCTCCCTGCCACCCATGGCGTGGAAAAAGTACTCCTGAGGCGTGAGGCCGCTCTTGTAGGAGTTCACTACAAAGCCCCTTGCTCTTGCTCCCAAATCACCTGGTTTGAAGTGCGTGAGAACCCTTCCGCGGTAGCCGCGGTAGAGGCGCTTTCCTCTGATGGACTGCTGGCCGAGCATCGCCGCCATCTGGGTGATGTTGAGTATCTTACCCCTCGCTCCGGTCTTGGCCATTATGACGGCGTGGTTGTTCATACCGAGGTACCTCTCGGCAACTTTACCTGCGTTGTCACGCGCCTCGGCGAGAACCGCCATTATCTTGCTCTCGAGGGTCTCCTCGAGGGTCTTGCCGGGGAGCGGCTCAAGCTCACCGCGCTTGTACGCCTCGATAAGCTTCTGAACTCTCTCCTCCGCCTCGCGGATGATTTCCTTAATCCTGTCGAGAGCTTCCTGCGGCAGGTCTTCGTCGTCTATGGCTGTGGTGAAGCCCTTGTGTGTGATGACCCATATCGTCAGCTTTGTGACCTGGTCGAGGAACTGTCTGGCCCTCTCGACGCCGTACTCACGAACGATTACGTCGAGGAGCTTTCCGTCTTCTCTGCCGTAGGCCTTCTTGTCTATGGCACCGCTGAGGAGCTTTCCGTTCTGAATGTAGACGAAGCCGTCGTAGGCCAGCTTTCTAACTTCCTCCGGGTCTGGAATGAGCTTCTCCTCTATGAGCTTCTCAAGGGCCTCACAGCGCTCCGGCTCGTCGCAGAGCTTGTTACGGTACCAGATGGTGAGGTCGTCCGGAAGGAGGAGCGAGAATATCGTCTTTCCGCTCCACAGCTCAACGCCGTTCTCAACCTTGTCAGGTTTCGGAAGCTCGTCAACATCAACGCCGGCGAACATGAGCATCTGCTCTACCTCTGTCCTCGTGAAGTAGGCCCCCTCACGGGTGAGCAGGTAGCCGCCGGAGATGTGGTCTTGGATTCCCGCTATGAGCGGACCTCCGTAACGCGGCGAGATTATGTGGTTCTGAACCTCCATGAGTATCTTCGCTTCCGCCTGCGCCTCCTCGGTCTGGGGCACGTGCAGGTTCATCTCATCACCGTCAAAGTCCGCGTTGTAGGGCGGGCAGACGGCCAAGTTGAGCCTGAAGGTCTTGTAGGGCATAACCCTAACGCGGTGGGCCATTATGCTCATCCTGTGAAGGGAGGGCTGTCTGTTGAACAGAACAACGTCACCATCCTCGAGGTGCCTCTCGACCGTCCAGCCGATGTCGAGTTTTTCAGCTATAAGCTCGAGGTTGTTCTCCATGAGGCGGATTCTCCTTCCCTCGGGGTCGATGACGTAGTTGGCGCCCGGATACTTATCCGGACCGTTTAGGACCCTCTGCTTGAGCTTCTCGAAGTTGAACTCGGTGACCTTCTCGGGAACGGTAAGCTCCATGGCCACGGCTATGGGAACGCCGACCTCATTGATACTTATCATGGGGTCGGGGCTGATGACTGTTCTCGCTGAGAAGTTGACGCGCTTGCCGCTGAGGTTTCCACGGAAGCGACCCTCTTTACCCTTCAAACGCTGGGCAAGGGTCTTGAGGGGTCTTCCGCTCTTGTGCTTGGCCGGAGGAATGCCCGAGGTCTCGTTGTTGATGTAAGTTGTTACGTGGTACTGGAGGAGGTCCCAGAGGTCTTCGATAATCAGTTGAGGCGCTCCGGCCTCTATGTTGCTCTTAAGCCTGTTGTTGATGCGGATGATATCAACCAGCTTGTGCGTGAGGTCGTCCTCGGCGCGAATGCCGCTCTCGAGGGTAATTGAAGGTCTCATTGTGACCGGCGGAACCGGAAGAACTGTAAGAACCATCCACTCTGGCCTCGACTTCTCTGGGTGCAGTCCCAAGAGGGGCAGGTCCTCATCCGGTATCTTTTCAAGCCTTTCACGAATCTCGCTGGGCATCATCCTGTGCTTGTACTCGTTTCCTTCTTCGTCCTTCCTGAGCTCCCAGTAGATGGTGGGCCTCTCGAACTTAATCGGGAACTGCGGTGCTCCACAGTGCGGGCAGACCATCCTCTCCCTAGCCTTCTTGTGAATCTCCCTGATTAGCTTGTCAACTGCTTTTTTCCTGTCACCCATAACCTCGAACTTCTTCATGTATTCCTCTATCTCCTCGTCGGTGAGCTTTATCCTGCCGCATTCTCTACAGGTGCTCTCAAGGACTCTGTGTATCGTCTTGGCAAAGCCGACATGGATTACGGGACGGGCAAGCTCGACGTGGCCAAAGTGGCCCGGGCACTCTCCTGCCTTTGCTCCACAGGTCTCACATCTAAGGCCGGGGTCGATGACACCGAGCCTCTTGTCCATAAGGCCGCCTTCGATTGGGTAACCGTCATCGTCGTAGGTATCTGGAACCGTAATCTCGGCTGCACTCATCTTTCTGATTTCCTGGGGTGAGAGGATACCAAACTCAATACTCCCGATGACCTTTTTCATCGACTGCATGGCCATCACACCCTATCCTTAAGCTTGAGGGAAGGCCTAATCACCATCGCCTTCAGCTCGTCGAGGAGCAGTTTAAACGCGTAGCTCATCTCAACCTTGCTTATCCTCTCCTCCTCACCGCAGACCGGACAGTAAACCTTGCCGCGGCGCTTGTCCTCAAGTGCCAGATGTCCGCAGTTCTCGCAGACCCATACTTCCGTCTTGTCGCTCTCCTCGAGGAGACGCTCGATGAGCAACATCGCCGCCCCGTGGCCGACGAGGACGTCACGCTCCATCTCACCAAAGCGAAGACCGCCTTCCCTCGCCCTTCCCTCGGTGGGCTGCTTTGTGAGAACCTGAACCGGACCCCTTGAGCGCGCGTGCATCTTGTCGGCAACCATGTGGTGGAGCCTCTGGTAGTAGATGACGCCGACAAATATGTCCGCCTCGAGCCTCCTGCCGGTTATGCCGTCGTACATGATTTCCCTTCCGGTGTGCTTGAAGCCAAGCTCCTCAAGCTCCTTCCTGAGCCTTTCCTCCGGCTCGCCGATGAAAGCTGTTCCGTCAACGCGCCTTCCCTTGAGCGAGGCGACCTTTCCGCCTATGGCCTCGATGAGCTGTCCGACGGTCATACGGCTCGGGATACCGTGGGGATTGACTATCAAATCCGGAACGATGCCGCTCTCTGTCCAAGGCATGTCCTCCTGCGGAACGATTAAGCCTATGACGCCCTTCTGACCGTGCCTTGAAGCGAACTTGTCACCGAGCTCCGGAATGCGCAGGTCCCTGACGGTGACCTTAACGAGCTTGGTTCCGTCCCCGGTCTCGGTGACGATGACCTTATCGACAACACCCTTCTCGCTCGGTCTGACGGCAACGCTAGTCTCCCTCCTGCCCTGAAGGGCAACGCCGCCGAGACCAGTCTGCTCCTCAAGGAACCTCGGCGGTGAAGTTCTTCCAACGAGAACGTCCTTTCCTTCGACCTTGGATTCGGGGAATATCAGACCGTCTTCATCGAGATGCCTGTAGTATTTCTCGCCGAGGTAGCCCTGTATCGTTGGGTCGGGAATCTCAAAGGTGTCCTTCTGACCGCCCAGATACCTCTTCTCCTCGGCTTCATATGTTCTGAAGAACGTTGAACGGGCCAATCCGCGCTCGATTGAGGCCTTGTTCATAATTACTGCGTCCTCCATGTTGTAGCCGTGGTAGCTGAGAACCGCAACCACGAAGTTCTGGCCAGCTGGTCTCTCCTCGAAACCAACCGCCTTCATTATCCTTGAGTTGACGAGCGGAACCTCTGGGTAGTGCATGAGGTGACCTCTCGTATCGACGCGAATCCTGAAGTTGGCCCAGCCGAGACCGAGGCTCTGCTTGGCCATGCCCGCGCCGTAGGTGTTTCTTGGAGCCGCGTTGTGCTCAGGATACGGAACGAGTGAAGCTGGAATGCCCAGTATGGCGGCGGGCATAAGCTCGAGGTGGGTGTGCTCCTCGGTGACCTCCCATGGCCATGTTGCAACGTAGGCGTTCTCCTCTTCCTCCGCGTCAAGGTATTCAATAACACCCATCCTAACTAGGTCGCTCCACATGAGCTGGCCGTTCTTTATGGCCTCAACATGCTCGCGGGTGAGCTTTGGTTTGCCGTTTTCGACTATGATAAGGGGTCTCCTAACGCGACCATCGTCGCTGTTAACGTAGATTTCCTTAACCTCACCCTCATCGTAGAGGGCAACGTTTATCACATCGCTTATCTTGCCGCTTCTCCTGTCCGCCCTAATTCTCTTCACAAACGTCTCGCCGTCTTCGATGGTTCCGATGAGAACACCGTTGAGGTAGACACGGTAGAGTCCCGGGGCGGGTCTTCTCTCCTCAATCGGAACTATGCCAAGCTTCATAAGGTAGGTCCTAACCTCCTCTTCGGGAATGCCCGTGGTTATCTGGGACATCAAAGCCAGGTTCTTGACGAGACCGCAGTTCGGGCCTTCCGGAGTCTCGGTCGGGCAGATTCTTCCCCAGTGGGTTCCGTGCAAATCACGGGCCTCGAAGTGGGGCTGGTCCCTGCTGAGGGGTGAAGTAATGCGTCTGAGATGCGAGAGGGTTGAGATGTAGTTGGTTCTGTCAAGGAGCTGGCTGACACCGGTCCTTCCGCCGGGCCAGGCGCCGGTAGCTAACGCGTGCTCAATCCTCTCGCTGAGGACGTCGGGCCTTATCGAGTTTCTCACAAACCTCTGAACGTTCTCGAAAGTGTAGCGCTCGCCTTTCCTCTGGTAGGTCTTGGTCATTTGGTACTGCATGTCCTTGACGAGCTGGCCGAAGGCTATTCTGAAGAGGTCCTTGAGAAGGTCTCCAGCTAACTTGAGCCTCTTGTTGGCGTAGTGGTCCTTGTCGTCCTCACCGCGCAGGCCGAGCGAAAGCTCAAGGACCTTAAGAGCCATCATGCCGAGGTAGTAAGCCTTAGCCTTCCTGTTCTCAGGCTCGACGCCCATGTGCGGAAGGAGGTTGTTATCTATGATGTGCTCGGCCCTCTTGAGCCTGTACTCCTTGGGCTGACCCGGAAGCGAGAGCCTTCCTATAAGGTCCAAAGCTTCCTCCTGGGTTCTTATATCGCTTGCATCCTCGAGGTTGTCGAAGAGAATCTGTTGAATCCTCGGGTCGTCGCTTACTGCCTCAACTATCTCCTTATCGCTGAGGAGACCGAGGGCTCTCATCACGTAAACGAACTTGACAGGCTTGGGAACGTTGGGAATTGAAACGTAGAGGATTCCATCCTTTCTTCTCTCAACGGTAACCAGAGCCCTGTAGCCGTGTCTGTACGAGAAAACCTTCGCTATAACGCGGTTCTGCCTTTCGTCTCTCTCAACCAACGTCTTGTTCGGGGCTAGGTCTTCGATAGAAACGATAACCCTTTCGGAGCCGTTTATGATGAAGTATCCCCCTGGGTCCTTTGGGTCCTCGCCGAGCTTTATGAGCTCCTCATCGCTGAGACCGTAGAGGCGGCAGGCTTTGGACTTGAGCATTATCGGTAGCTCACCGATGCGGACCTCAACCGGCTCCTGCTCGATGCCGTTGACAACGGGAATCATCTCAAGGTAGAGCGGGGCGGAATATGTGAGGTTCCTTATTCTCGCGTCCATTGGGTAGAGCGGCCTCCTCTGCCCCTGAGCTTCCTGGAATTCGGGTTCCCCAAGTCTAATCCTCCCAAACTTGACCTCAAGGCCCGGAATGTCGGGCTTGACGCCGCCGAACTCGTTGATGACATCCTGAAGGCCGTGCTCAATAAAGGCGTTGTAAGAATCGAGGTGCTGTCTCACGAGGCCCTTTTCCTTCCAGTAGGACTCCATAACGAGCCACAGCTCGTCAGGAGTTAAAATCGGCTCATTAACGGTAACCCCTCTGCTCATGAACTCTCACCCCAGAATCAGTCCTCCACGACGAGACGGTAATAGTAGTAGTAACCCGCCGTTGGACTCTTTCTTTTTATCTCAATGACATCGCCGGGCTTGGCCCCAAGGGCAACGACGGCCGGGTCAGAAGCCTTAATCTGCGGAAGCTGGGAAATTCTAATTCTGTACTTCCTGAGGAGCTCCTCCTTCTCCTCCTCACTGAGGATTCTGTGCTCGGGAACCAGCACGTGAGCGAATATGTCAAACTCCTTTTTCGCCGCCACCGAGAATTGCCCCCTTAACGTTTTTCAAGAACGATTTCACTACCCCCACCTGCGGGTTCCGGTATATAAGCTTTTCGAGTGGTATCTCGGTGGAGAGGCTTTATATCGGTTGCGTAAAGTTTAAGAAGGAATTTCGGAGCCGAAGAGGCCCCGCAAGGTTCTTTAGTGTATGAAAATGTTCACCAACGGGGGCCGTAAAGGGATAAACAAGGAGGAGCCCTCACTCCAGAGCGGAGAGAAGCTTCTCAAGGAACATCTTCTCCGGATAAGCACCCTCGAACTGAACCTTGTCCTCGCCGTCCACCTGGATGACTATCTTCGGAACCGCCATGACGCTGTACTGGTCGGCCCACTCTGGATACTCAATCGCCTCTACCATATCACCGAGTATCTTGCCCTTACCGGCGTTGGTGTTCTCGATGGCGAACTTGTGGGCCATCCTAACCGCGAGCGGGCAGTAGGGGCAGGTTGGCGTTACAAAGACGAGTATCCTAACGTCCCTGTCAATCTTCGCAAGGGCTTCCTTGCTCTCTGGCATAAGGTCGGTGGTCATGTTGCTGACATCAACGATGTCCTCAAGAAAGGCCCCGAACTCGTGGCCGGCCGGAAGGCCGAAGAACCTGACACCAACGTCCTGGCCGTTTCTGGTTATGCTCACAGCGGGAGCGCGGTCAATCCTGTACTCCTCGGCCTTCTTCCTGCCCTCCTCGGTGTCGAAGTCTACGAACTCGTAGGTGAGCTTGTCGGTAAGCTCGCTGAGTTCTTGAACGAGCTGCTTCAGCTGGTCGCAGTACTGGCAGTGCTCCTTTCCTGTGAAGACCATGAGCTTGACCGGTTCGGTGAGCTTCGAGAAGAACTCCTCCTTAATAACCTTCTTGTCGGCATCACTAATCAGTCCCATCCACCACACCCCCATCTAAAGGTTTATAATCATCGCGAACCATTTTCTCCGGGTGAAAATCCCCAGGTTTGCAACCTTAAGTTCAATGTCCAATATATAAGCTTTGCGTTACAAGTTTGGGTGGTGTGGGGCATGGCTGAACCGGACATCTTCTACATCTTGGGGAACAGGGTGAGGCGCGATTTGCTCAGCCACCTCACCTGCACCGAGTGCTACTTCAGTTTTCTGAGCAGTAAGGTTAGCGTCTCCTCTACGGCCGTTGCAAAGCACCTTAAAATAATGGAGCGCGAGGGAATCCTGAAGTCTTACGAGAGGGAGGGACCCTTTATAGGTCCGGCGAGAAAATACTACGACATAAACATAGCCAAGACCTACGTGGTAACGGTAACTCCCAACATATTCTGGTACCGTGGACTTGACTTAGGAGACGAAAACGTGGGAGAAGTTCATATCAAACTCCCAGAGGGAAAACCGGAGAAGCTTGAGGAGATGATTCTAACGTTCCGCTCACTGAGCGGAGAGCTTGAAAAAACTCTGAAAGCCCTACAGGCCATAGAGAGCAGAAGGGACAGGCTCATGGCCATGATTAAGGACACGTACCTCAAGGAAATCGGGGACATGACCCAGCTGGCAATCCTCCACTACATCCTTCTCAACGGCTCGGCAACCGTTGAAGAGCTGAGCGACAGGCTCAACCTCAAGGAGAGGGAAGTCCTTCAGAAGGCGAGCGAGCTGGACAGATTCGTCCCGTTAAGAATAAAAGACGGCATTATAACGATAGATGACGAGAGGCTAAAAACAAAGCTCGGCGGTGAAAGAGATGCCGGAGAAGATTAAAATCGTTGTTAACGAAGACCGCTGTTACCTCTGCGGTGGCTGTGCTGGAGTCTGCCCGACTTTGGCTATAGAGGTACACTCAAGCGGCTGGGAGTTTATCCAGGACAAGTGCATAAGCTGCAGAATATGCATCAGCGCCTGTCCAGTCGGAGCCCTCAGTGAGGAACCCCTGGAGGTGAAAGCATGAGGTATGACGTCGTCGTCGTTGGGGCGGGAATAGCGGGGCCCATAGTGGCGAGAAACGTCGCAAAGGCCGGATACTCCGTTCTCATGATTGACAAGAAGTGGGCGATAGGGACTCCTAAGCAGTGCGCCGAGGGCATAAGCATAAAGGTCTTCGAGAAGTATGACATTCCCTACGACAAGCGCTTCATCAACCGCGAGGTTTACGGGGCAAAACTCTACTCCCCGAGCGGTTACGAGCTCGAGCTCAGGTATAAAGAAGTCAGCGGTGTTATCCTCGAGAGGAAGGTCTTCGACAAGATGCTCGCCTACTACGCCGCTAAGGCCGGGGCAGACGTTCTCGCGAGGACTGAAGCTCTGGACGTCATAAGAAAGGACGGAAAGGTCGTTGGAATCAAGGCCAAGCACGAGGACGAGCCGATTGAGATTTACGCCGACGTTATCGTCGCCGCTGACGGCGTCGAGAGCACGATAGCGAGGAAAGCGGGAATAAACACCTACGCCCCGCCACACGAGTTTGATTCGAGCTACGAGTACGAGATGCTCATCGAGGGCTTTGACCCCGATTTAATCCACCTCTGGTTTGGCAACGAGATAGCACCTCGCGGTTACGTCTGGGTCTTCCCGAAGGACGAAGACAGGGCCAACGTCGGCATAGGAATAAACGCAGACAATCCGAAGACCGCCAAGTACTACCTCGACAAGTGGCTGAAGGAGAACAAGATTCCGGCCAAGAAACTTCTCGAAATAAACGTTGGTCTCGTTCCCGTTGGCGGCTTCGTTAAGGAACTCGTGAAAGACAACGTCCTCGTCGTCGGCGATGCAGCTCGTCAGGTAAACCCGATGCACGGCGGTGGAATGGCCGAGGCAATGGAAGCCGGAACGATAGCGAGCAAGTGGATTGTCAAAGCTCTGGAAGAGGAGAACCTCTCGTTGCTCCAGAACTACACGAAGGAGTGGTGGGAGACCGACGGAAAGAGGCTTGAGAAGGTTCTCAAGGTAAGGAAGGTCACGGAGAAGCTCACGGATGAAGACCTCGACCTGTTCATTCAGGTTCTCAGCGGGGCCGATACGGAGAAGATAGCCAGCGGCGACTACACCGAGGTCATAAAAGCTCTCCTCAAGCACCCAAAGGTTCTCCTCAGTCCGAGGAGGATAAAGCTCCTTAAGGAGCTCCTCTGAGCCTGAACCCCTTTCCCTTCTTCCTTGAGAAAACCACTATCTCCCTCGCCTTCCCAACGCTCAGGCTTCCCCAGGGGGAATGCAGACCCTTTGGGTTCTCGATGAGGTAGTAGATTTCAACATCATCAAGTACCGTTTTCCGAAAGGCCGAGACGTCCGGCAGTTCGGTTATTGCCTCGCAGGTTCCGTCGGAGCATTTAATGGGATTCTCTTCCATTCCCAAACCAAGCTCAATGGCAAGAAGCCTCGCGGTCTCATCTATTGGGGCAGGGTAAAGCGTGTAAAGCCTTCTAACTGCCTTCAAGAGAACAGGAAAGCGCCTATCGCTTTTATCTATCCCGTAGCCGATGCTCCTGAGAGGGTCCCTAACGGGTTTTCCGTGGAGGGCGTTCCTGAGCTGAACCACCCGGTTGGCCCAGACCATCGTCGGCTTCGGCTCACCGAGGAGCGAGAGGCGCCTGTCAAGGACAAAACCCCTCTCCGGGTTCAGGTTCCTGAGGGGAGAAAGCCACAGGTCAAGTTCAGGCTCGCTTATGAATAGGTGGCCGGCCTTGAGAACCTCCAACCCTTCCAGGAATAACCGATAGGAGCGCTCAACGATATCGTCTAACCCCATTGAGAAGGCGTAAAGGCTCGCGTCCGCCAGACCGAGGACGAAGGTTGACTGGACGTCAAGGAGGCTTGCCACCGTTACCTCGTTCAGCCTGACCTCGTCGCGGAGCCTTTCAAGAAGCTCACGGGCGTTGGCCAGCAGAACCTTTGCTGTTCTCTCCCATTCGTCCATGATACGGACTCATCCTGAGCAAAGATAAGGCTATCGCTTCCAGTCCTTGCAGTTCATGTCGAGGCAAATCTCGTACTCCCTGCCCTTCTCCCGAATCTTTACAACCGGGGCACCGTTGCAACAGGTTTTGCCGGTGGGAATAACTTCACCGCGCTGGAGTATAGGATAGGTAACGTCGCACTTCGGCCAGTTGGAGCAACCGACGAAGCGCTTGCCGGTTTTCCTGTTGTATTTGAGAACCAAGTCGCCGCCGCACTTGGGACACTTCCCGAGGACTAAACGCCTCTCAGGGGACTTGGTCTTCTTCGGCTCTTCCGTCCCGGATTTCGCGGATGGCATCTTCGATTTCTCCACCTTAATGGAGTCCTTCGAGGTCGTAACGCCCGTTCCCGTCGTCTCAAGGAGCATCTTTCCGATGTCCAGTTCCTTCTCCTTGAAGACCTTGAGGATTTTAATCAGCTGCTCCTTGCTCTCCTCTATTACCTCGTCCTTCTTTGCCTTTCCGGCCATTATCTCCTCCATCTTCTCCTCAAAGGCCCTCGTGAGTTCAACGCTGACTATGTCGGGAACGTTTTTCTCAAGCGCTTCCACGACGCGCATGCCGAGGGGGGTAACCCTTATTGCTCTTCTGCCCTCGATGTAGCCCCTCTGGTAGAGGGTTTCGAGGATTTGCGCGCGCGTCGCCTTCGTTCCTATTCCCAAATCCTCCATCTTCTTGATTACGGCCGCTGGGGAATAGCGAGCGGGAGGTTTCGTTTTCTTCTTCTCGCGCTTAATCTGGACGACCTTGACGGGTTCGCCTTCCCTGAACTGGGGCAAAATAACCTCGTCGAACTTGACGTACTTCCCGTAAACCTTCAGCCAGCCCTCCTTGAGGGTTCTCGCACCGCTCAGGATGAAGCGGTGGTTGTTGGAGTTTATGATTACCTTCACGCTCTCCCTCACCGCCGGCTCCATGAAGAGCGCCAGGAAGCGCCTTACAATGAGGTCGTAGATGTTCTTCTCGTCCTTACTCAGCTCGCCGGGCTTTGGAAGCTCACCGGTGGGGTAGATTGCCGGATGCGCCGGGTCTTCCTTCTTGCCCTCAACGGGCTTGAGGTTGCCCTTGCCCAGAAGCTCGTGGGCGAAGGGCTTGTACTCCGGCAACTTCGCGAGGTTCTGCAGTATCGAGCGGAAGTTGAGGTTCTTGGGGAGCTTCTGCGAGCTTGTTCTCGGGTAGCTCGAGAGCCCCCGCTCATACAAGCGCTGTGCGAGCTCTAGTGTCTTTTTAGGGGAATATCCAAAGGCAGAATAAGCTTCCCTCTGAAGAGTTCCGAGGTCGAAGGGCACTGGAGGATTCCTCTTCTGCTGCTTCACTTCAACTTTCTCGATGAAGGCCGGCCCCTTCTTGGCCTCCTGGACGATTCTCTTCGCCTCCTCCTCGTCCCATATCTTGTCCTTCTCGTAGGTTGCCGTGTACTGCTTGCCCTCTTTCTCAAGAATCATCTTGATGACCCAGTACGGTTTCGGCTTGAAGTTCTGGATTTCCTTTTCCCGCTCCACCAGAAACTTGAGCGTAGGTCCCTGAACCCTTCCGGTGGAGAGAACCATCCACTTCCCGCTGGCGCGCTTTATGGCCGATGTTAAAGCCCTCGAGAGGTTCACGCCCCAGTACCAGTCGAGGACATGGCGTGCTATTCCCGCATCTGCCATTCCGAAGTTTATCGTCGGCTCAAGGTTGTACCAGGCTTTGAGAAGGTCCTTCTTCGTCAACGCCGAGAACTTCATGCGCTTGGCCTTCGAAGGGTCGACGCCGCAGGCGTATTTCAGAGCCGTGTAGCCGATAACCTCGCCCTCCGTGTCGTAGTCGCAGGCGACTATGAACTCATCGGCTTTCTTCGCAAGGGTTGCGAGGGCCTTGATGTAGTCTTTCGCGTAGCCCTTGCCCTTCTCGGCGACGTAAACGGGAACCCATTCGATGTCAAAGACGGGGTAACCGTAGGTCTTGGTCTTCGGAGCGAGGGAGAAGAGATGACCAACGGCTGGAGCAACTATCACCTTCTTTCCATCGCGGGTGAACTCGTAATAACTTACCTTCCCTATCGTCTTCCGGACGGGTTTTCCCTCGGCTAGGGCGTAGGCTATTTTTCTCGCGACGTTGGGCTTCTCGGCTATGATGAGCGTGACCATAGGCCTCGTCCTCGATTGGAGGCCCTCTATAAAAAACCTCCGACGAAGGGTTTATAACCCGCTGACTGAAAGGTCGTTGATGACGATGCTGAGCGTCGGAGGTGTCGGTGTTCTCTTCGATGGCGAGCTCGACGACGGCTTCGTTGACGGCTTTAGAACGCTTTTTGCCCGACGCTATCTGCCGGACGTTCTCAGGGCCGAGATAAAGCCCGACATAATCATCGAGCGCTTCAAGGGGGATTCGTTTAGGGTCTTCAGCTCGATGTACGACGTCAACGGAAAGGACCGCTACAAGCTCGAGTCCGCCGTTCCCTCTGCCTACAAGAACGAGGCACCGGTTTTCTTCCTCCTCCAAGCCACTGCAAGGGCTGGAGCCAGAAAGGGCAGAATTTTTGTAACCGACTCGGTCAGCGTGGTAAACCCCAGCGGGAGGGCCGTTCTGTTCGTTGGATATCCACATACAGGAAAGAGCACGATTTCAGCCATAGCGGTTTCGGAAGGTCTGGACGTTCTCAGCACCGAGAACACGGTCGTTGACGTCCGCGAGGGGAAGCTCTACGTCATCGGAGGAACCGAGGTCCTCGTCTACGACCCGAGGATTGAGGACGTCTACGGCGTCTCGATAGACTACGACGAGACCACGAGGAGCGGTTACAGGATAGTGGATTTGGAGAGCACAGAGCGGAGGAGGCTCCTCAAGAAGGGCGTTGAGGTTGAGAAGATTATAGTCCTCCACGCGGCCTTTGGAGGGGGAGACGCCAGCTTTTCACCTGTCAGAGGGAGGAAGATTAAGAAGACCCTCTGGTACTTCTCGACGTCGCTTCTCAAGGGGATGGACTACTACGAGCCTGCACCGCTCTACATGCCGATGAGCGAGGAGATAAACTACAACCTCGAAGAACTGCTGGATTCTGCCGTTGAGAGCTATTCGGGGAAGATGTTCGAGGCCTTCGGAAACCACAGGGACGTTTTTAAGAGGACCGTTCTCTTCACGTGAGGTGGTGGAAGATGATTAAGGTCAAAGTCCTCGGAAGGGGAATCGAGAGGGAAGTCGAGTGGAGGAAGGACATGACAGTGGCGGATATCCTCAGGGAGGTTGGCTTCAACACCGAGAGCGCTATAGCGAGGATTGACGGAAGGGTTGTCCTCGAGGATGAAAAAGTCGAGGACGGAATTGAAATAGAGGTAATCCCGGTCGTTTCTGGGGGATAAAAAGAGGGGCCTCAAGCCCCAAGCCTCTTCCTCATGAACTCCTCGAACTTCTCCATGGCCTCCTCGAGTATCTCGACCGGCGGGAGGAAGACGATTCTGAAGTGCCACTCACCGGCCCTTCCGAAGCCCGAGCCGTGGACGAAGAGGACGTGCGCCTCGTGGAGGACATCGAGCACGAACTCCTTGTCGTTCTTCCACTTTCTTTCCTCAATCCTCGGGAAGATGTAGAACGCTCCCTGCGGTTTGACAGCGCTGACACCGGGAATCTCGTTGATGCGCTTGTATATGTAGTCCCTCCTCTCGCGGAGCTTCTTCATGTACTCCTCAAGGTAGTCCATCGGGCCCGTCAAGCCGGCTATAGCGGCGAACTGGGCCGGCGTGTTCGGGCATATCCTTATGCGCATGAGCTTGTCTATCGCCTCCCTCACCTCTTCAAGCTTGTTCTCGGGGTCAACGTAGTAGAAGTAGCCCAGACGCCAGCCGGTGGCGAAGTAGACCTTCGAGAGGCCGTTCATCACTATAACCGGGACGTCCTTCGTGAGCGAGCCGGGGGAAACGTGCTTGCCCTCGTAGGTCATCAAATCATAAATCTCGTCGCTTATAACCGGCAGGTCGTACTCTCCAGCTAAATCGAGTATCGCCTTGATAGTCTTCTTCTCGTAGAGCGCCCCGGTCGGGTTGTTAGGGTTTATGACGGCTATTGCCTTAGTTCTCTCGTCTATCAGCTTCCTCATGTCGTCTATGTCCGGCTGCCAGCCGTTCTCCTCGACCGTCATGTACTCCCTCGGCTCCGCCCCATAGAACTTGACGAGGCCGACATAGGGGGGATAGCTCGGACTTGGGACGAGTATGTTGTCGCCGGGGTTGAGGAGCGAGCCGAATATGAGCTGGAGCGCCTCGGTTACGGCAGTTGTGACGCGGACGTCGTCCGGCGTTATGTCCACGCCGTTCTTCCACTTCTCCCTCTTAACGACGGCCTCCCTCATCTCGGGTAAACCCTCGCTCGGCCCGTAGTAGTTGTGGCCCTCCTCAATGGCGCGACAGTAGGCTTCCTTCATGTGCTTCGGGGGCTGGAAGTCGTACTTCCCCGGGTCCCCAATGTTGAGCCTTATGACCTTTATACCCTTTCTCTCAAGCTCCCTCGCGGGGAGAACGACGTCTCTAATCGCGTACTCAACACCCATCGCCCTGTCCGATGCCCTGATCATAACGACCACCGCCCGAATGTTGAGACGTTCATCATAAAAACCTTGACTCTCAAAGTTTCGCGTTAGAAAATGAGAAAGCGAGCGATTTTCGGGAAACGTTTAAAACCCTCCGCTCAAACTCCTCCGGGCGATGAAGAATAGCAAGCATGCTGAACTGTGATGACGTGAACACCCTCCGAGCCCCTTCGATACTTTTATTAGCACTCTGATTTAGGTCTGACCATGAACATCTTCATACCCCTAATCGCGGGAATCGTCGCTGGCTACGTCATGAGAAAAGCAGGGAGGCGTTTCAAAATCGACCTCCCCGTCAGCGCTTCCCTGCTCGCGATGGTTTTCTTTCTCGGGGTTAAAACCGGAGAGGTTCACGTAAGCGGCCTCTGGCTCTTCGGCTCATCACTGCTCTTCGCAATCTTCACGATAGCGGGAAGCCTGCTCCTTGCGGGGGTGGGGAGATGAGATTCCTCTACCTCGTGCTGACGGCCCTCACCCTAGGTATTCTCGCTGGGCACTTCTTGGAGCCGAACTTCGGGAACGCCTACGAGGTGATGCTCTACGTTTTGATATTCCTCATAGGGGTTGACCTCGGCCTCAACTTTGAAAGCGGAGAAATCAAAAAGCTCGGACGTGAGGCTCTGACGCTCCCGATGAAGACCCTCGCGGGTTCCCTTTTCGGCGGACTTGCGGCATCGCTGGTCCTCGGCATAAACCCGAAGTGGGGCCTCGCAATCGGGGCCGGCTGTGGATGGTACTCGCTAACGGGTCCCCTGATAGCGCAGTACTCAGCGGTTTACGGCGCGGTTGGCTTCCTCGGGAACCTCTTCAGGGAAATCTTCACGATTCTCCTCTATCCAATTGCCTCAAAGAGAACAGACCCGAAAAAGGCCGTTTCAATGGGCGGGGCAACGACGATGGACACGACGCTTCCAATAATAAGAAAGTTCGGGGGAAGGGAAGTGGCGCTTGTAGCTTTCGTTCACGGCTTCATCCTAACGGCCCTCGTCCCCTTTGTCGTCCCCCTGATGCTCAGCCTTTAGAGTACTTCTCCACGAGCCCCTTCACCAGCTCCTCGTGCTGCTCCTCGTTTCTCTTAAGCTCCCTCACGAGCTCCCTAACGACAGGGTGGAACGCCCTCCTCGATAGCTCATCGTAGAGTTCCTTCATCCTGCCCTCTTCCTCAGCGTACCTTCTCAGTATCTCAATGAGCTTTTCTTCACTGTCGGGGAGAACTACCTCGCTCGGGAAGTTCTTGAGGAACTCTTCAATAACCTCCTCCGGCGGAACTCTTGCCCCTATTGGCCCGAAGCCCATGGGCATGACGAGGGTTGGGACGCCCGGAATGAGGGCTATGTCTTCATTCCTCTGCTCCCCCATGTACTCGCTAACGAGCTTGACGGCATCGTCGTAGGCCTTTTCAAGGGCTTCCATCAGCCTCTTGTGAAAGGCCGTGTCTATCGCGAGCCTCAGAATAAGTCCCCTTAAGTCGGCGTACTCGGGCTTGTCGAGCTTCTTGAGGAGCTTCCTGTAGTCCTTCTCGGTCTTCTCCTCAACCTTCCTTGCCTCCCTGACTATGTCTATCATCCTCCTCATGGTCATCACCGGGACATTTTAGTAACATTTAGTATTTAAAAATTTCGAAGGGAAAAAGTTTTTTAAATATCCCGTCAGACCGGAAACCCAGAGCTGTCATCGGCTCACGCTCGGGGGTATCCGCGAAGGAACCCACCGGGCCTCTGCGTGGGGGTGAGATGATGAAGTATCCAAAGCAGATTAGAACGTACTGCCCGTTTTGTAAGAGGCACACAATCCACAAGGTTGAAAAGGTCAAGAAGAGGCCGAGGAGCGAACTTAGCCAGGGCCAGAGGCGCTTCAGGAGGATAATGAAGGGTTACCACGGATTCCCGAGGCCGAACCCCGCCGGCAGGGAGAAGCCTGTCAAGAAGCTCGACCTCAGGTTTAGGTGCACGGTCTGCGGTAAGGCCCACACCAGGGGGAAGGGCTTCCGCGTTAAGAAGTTCGAGCTCGTGGAGGTGTGAGCATGGCGCTCCCGAAGAACCTCATTCCAATGCCGCGCTCCAGGTTCCTCCGCGTTAAGTGCATCGACTGCGGCAACGAGCAGATAGTCTTCAGCCACCCTGCAACGAAGGTTCGCTGCCTCGTCTGCGGTGCAACGCTCGTTGAACCGACAGGCGGCAAGGGCATAGTTAAGGCGAAAATACTCGAAGTTCTCGAGTGATTTTTCTCCCTTTTAATCCCGCCAAACTTTTAAAAACCTCTTCTCGTAAACCTTCCGGAGAGAAAAATTTAGAGGTGGTTAGAATGCCGAGGAAAGCCAAAGAGTTTCCCGAGGAGGGTGAGTTCGTCGTTGCTACCGTCAAGAACATTCACCCGTACGGAGCGTTCCTCACCCTTGACGAGTATCCGGGTAAGGAGGGCTTCATGCACATAAGTGAAGTGGCCCCAACCTGGGTCAAGAACATTAGGGACTACATCAAAGAGGGTCAGAAGGTCGTCGTTAAGGTCATACGCGTCGACCCTGAAAAGGGACACATCGATTTGAGCCTCAAGCGCGTTAACCAGCAGCAGAGGAAGGCAAAGCTCCAGGAATACAAACGCGCCCAGAAGGCGGAGAACCTCCTGAAGATGGCGGCTGAAAAGATAGGCAAGGACTTTGAAACCGCCTGGAGAGAGGTCTGGGTTCCGCTCGAGGAGGAGTACGGAGAAGTTTACGCCGCCTTCGAAGATGCAGCCCAGAACGGCATCGAGGTTCTGAAGGGTCTCATTCCAGATGAGTGGCTCGATGCGCTCAAGCCGATTATCGAGGCCTACGTCGAGGTTCCGACCGTTACCATAGATGCGGAATTTGAGATAACCGTTCCAAAGCCCAACGGAATCGAGATAATCAAGGAGGCCCTGATTAGAGCCAGGGACAGGGCCAACAAAGAAAAGGACATAGAGGTCAAGTTCACCTACCAGGGTGCTCCCCGTTACAGGATAGACATAACGGCACCGGACTACTACAAGGCCGAAGAGGTGCTCGAAAGCATAGCTGAGGAGATACTCCGGGTCATTAAGGAGGCCGGGGGAGAGGCGACCCTCATCAGGAAGGAGAAGCGCATAAGAAAGATTAAGAGGAGGTAAAAATGAGGTTCCGCATAAGGAGGTGCCCCAACTGCGGAAGGTATACGCTGAAAGAGACCTGCCCGGTCTGCGGGGCAAAGACCAAGGTGGCACACCCTCCGAGGTTTTCGCCGGAGGACCCCTACGGTGAGTACAGGCGCAGGTGGAAGAGGGAACTCCTCGGGATAGGGGTGAGAAAATGAAGGAAACCATAATTTACCTCCTCGAGAGGCCCCAGCTCAGGGACCCAGTGTTCATAGAGGGCCTCCCGGGGATAGGCCTTGTGGGGAAGCTCGCAGCCGAGCACCTGATTCAGGAGCTCAAGGCAGTAAAGTTTGCCGAGCTGTATTCACCCCACTTCATGCACCAGGTTCTCATAAAGAAGAACTCGATTGTTGAGCTTATGAAGAACGAGTTCTACTACTGGGTGAACCCAGAGGAGGACGGCAGGGACCTGATAATAATCACAGGCGACCAGCAGGTTCCGCCGACTGACAGCCCAGGCCACTACGAAGTAGTTGGGAAGATGCTCGACCTCGCTCAGGAACTCGGCGTCAGGGAGATAATCACCATGGGCGGCTACCAGGTGCCCGAGCTGCAGGGCGAGCCGAAGGTTCTAGCCGCGGTAACGCACGAGGAGCTTATAGATTACTACAAGGAAAAGCTCAAGGACTGTCCCGTCGAGGTAATCTGGAGGGAGGACGAGGGCGGAGCCATAGTGGGAGCGGCCGGCCTTCTCCTCGGAATGGGCAAGCTCCGCTCGATGTTCGGGATAAGCCTTCTCGGGGAGAGCCTCGGCTACATCGTTGACGCCAAAGCGGCAAAAGCCGTTCTAACTGCCGTCACGAAGATACTGGGAATAGAGCTTGACATGACCGCACTCGAGGAGCGCGCCAAGGAGACGGAGGAAATACTCAGGAAGGTTCAAGAGATGCAGAGGGCGATGCTCGAACAGACGATGCCTCCGGCTCCTGAAGAAGAGGACAGGGGCTACCTCTGAGCTTCTTTCCCCCCATTTTCAACTTCTCAAAAGGTTTTCCTTTCGAGATGGGTGCCACCTTTTCTTTATAAACCACCGGTTAATAACACTAAGTTCAGAAAAGTTTTTATTTGGTATTATTGTTTTAGAGCTTGATAACACCCATAAGATAAGGAAGGTGATAAAAGTGCACATACCGGACGGCTACCTCGGGCCGTACACCTGTGCGTTTTTCTACCTGATAATGATACCGATTTGGTACAAGGCCTTCCGGTGGCTCAAGAACCTAAAGCCAAGCCAGGTGCCCCTGCTGGGCGTTCTGACGGCCTTTGCCTTCCTGGTGATGATGTACAACATGCCGGTGCCTGGAGGAACAACTGCCCACATCGTTGGCGGAACGATAATAGCGATACTCATCAGCCCCTGGGCCGCAACGGTGTCGCTCAGCATAGTGCTCCTAATTCAGGCCCTCTTCTTCGGCGACGGCGGAATAACAACCTACGCCGCCAACGTCTTCAACATGGGCGTCGTCCTGCCCTTCGTCGGCTACTACACCTACAAGTTCCTCAGCGAGAGGTTCAAGCTCAACGAGGTAATCTCAGCCGGAATCGGTGCGTACATCGGCATAGTAACCGCGGCAACTGTGGCCGGCATCGAACTCGGGATACAGCCCTACATACAGCCCGGCTACTGTCCCTACCCGCTCCGCGTCTCCGTTCCGGCCATGGCGATAGCGCACCTAGTGACGGCAGGTCCGGCCGCGGCCGTCGTTACCGCGGCAGTCGTCTGGTACGTCAAGAAGAGCAGGCCCGACCTGTTCGCCATGAGAACAATCGCCAGGGGGTGAGCGAATGGACAGGGTCGTCAAAGCCCTGCTCATCGTGATAGGGGTCATGGTGATACTATCTCCCATAGGCATACTACTCGTCTGGAACTCTCAGGGGGCGTGGGGCGAGTGGGACGTGAGCACGGTTGAGCACATGGTCGGCCACAAGCTGCCCGGAATGGAGAAGCTTTCAACGCTGTGGAACCACGCAGTTTTACCTGATTACGACGTTCCCGGCTGGGAGGACAAGCTCCACGCCTCGATAGGCTACATAATCTCCGCGGTGGTCGGAACGGTACTCGTCGTTACCCTCTATTACCTCCTCGTCAAGTTCGTCGTCGGCAAGGGCACCTCTTGAATTTACTTTTTTGGTGGTGGGAATGGGGTTCCTTGAGGAGACCGCGAGGGAAGTCCTTGAGTTCACGACCAACGCCGTCTTTTCCGAGAGGTACGCGAGAAGGGACGGCCTGCTTCAAAGAATCGACCCAAGGGTTAAGGTCGTCTCTCTCGTAGTCATTGTCGCAACCGTCGTGTCCCTTGAGAGAATTGACCTGATTTTAGCTTTCTACTTCCTCGCGCTGGCCCTCGCGGTTCTCTCAAGACTGCCGGTAATAGAGTTCACGAAGAGGGTCTGGGTCTTCATTCCGATTTTCACGGGGGTTATAGCACTCCCCTCGATATTCATGATTCCAGGCGAGCCGGCCTTTCACCTCTTCGGCCTCACCGCGAGCCGGGAGGGAATCCGCTGGGCTGTTCTCTTTACGCTACGCGTCGCGACGGCGGTTTCCTACGCGATACTCTTCACGATGACGAGCAGGTGGAACGACATTGTCTCGGCCCTGGCCTCTTTCAGGATTCCGGGAATGGTCATAACAATAACTACCTTAACCTACCGCTACATATTCCTTCTCGCCAAGCTCCTGCTCGACGCGATGCACGCGAGGAGGGCGAGGTTAGCTGGAGAACTCGGCATGGTCGAGAGCTGGAAGGAGGCAGGAAAGCACATCGGGGCGACCTTCATAAAGGCCAACGCCCTCGGCGAGGACCTCTACTACGCCATGCTCTCCAGGGGCTACGCCAACGAAATCGAACCGCTGAGGGAGTTCAAGGCTGGAAAGGTTGACTACGCGTTCTCGGCCTTCACCGTTCTCCTCGTCGTACTAACGTTTGCCTTCACGAGGGGATTGCTATGAAGGTTTACGAGCTCAGAAACGTTTCCTACCGCTATCCAACCGGGGAGTGGGCGCTCAGGGGAATAAGCATGGAGGTTGAGAGGGGAGAAACCCTGGCCATAGTCGGGCCGAACGGCGCCGGAAAGACCACACTGCTCAAGCTGATGGACGCGCTGGTCATGCCAACGGAGGGCGAGATACTGTTCGAGGGGAAGCTGATAACTGAAGATACCATGACAGACAAGGAGTTCCGGCGGAAGGTCGGCTTCCTGTTCCAGAATCCCGATGTTATGCTCTTCAGCGCAACGGTTCTGGAAGATGTAGCCTTCGGCCCCGTTCACCTGTGGGGGAAGGAGAGGGGTCTTAAAAGGGCCAGAGAGGAACTCAGAAGGCTCGGCATAGAGAAGTTGGCCGATAGACACCCGTACAGCCTGAGCGGTGGCGAGAAGAAGAAGGCCTCGATAGCCTGCGTAACGGCAATGGAGCCGGAAGTTCTTCTCCTCGACGAGCCGACGAGGGATTTAGACTTGAGGAACAGGAATTTCGTGCTCGACATGATTCGGAGCTGGAAGGGGGAGAGAAAGACCGTCGTGGTGGTTACCCACGACCTGAGGCTGATTCGCCTCGCCGACAGGGTTTACGTGGTGAACAAAGAAATCCTCTTCGAGGGAACGCCGAGGGAGCTGTTCTCGAGGCCGGAACTCATAGAGAGGGCGAACCTTGACGTGCCCGAAATAGTGAGGCTCTTCCACGAGCTTGGCATCAACGAAATCCCGTTGAGTGTAGGGGAGGCGGTGGAGATTCTAAGGGGCCTCCTCCAGAGGTAACCCTCACCGCCTTCCCGGCTCCAGCGCCCCGGGAACGTCTCTCAGCTCCCTCCCCAAAATCTTCTCCATGAGCAGGC
>NZ_JAMONU010000174.1 GCF_027066465.1 Thermococcus sp. | reverse complement strand
CCTTCCCTCGCCCCACTCCGCGCCTATGATTACGAGGTCGAGGTTCTCCATCGTTGGCTTAATCTTCAGCCACTTCTTCCCGCGGTTCCCTGGCTCGTAGACGGCGTCAAGGCGCTTTGCCATAAGCCCCTCGTGTCCAAGCTCCAAGGCTCTCTTGTAGAACTCCTCCGCTTCCTCGGCTTTCTTTGTCACCAGCTGCTCGGCAAGCTTTATCTTCTCGCTTTCCTCAACGCTCTCCTCGAGCTTCTTCCTCCTCTCGACGAACTTCGTGTCGATGAGGCTCTCGCCGTCGACGTAGAGCATGTCGAAGAGGTTCAGCTCGAGGGGAATCTTCTCAATCATCTCATCGATGTTGTACTTCCTCCTGAACCTCCTCAGAACGTACTGGAAGGGCCTCGGTCTGCCGTTCTCACCCACGGCGACCAGTTCACCCTCGACGATTGCAGTTTTCGGCTTCAGCGAGTTCTTCACCGCTTCAACTATCTCGGGAATCGAGCGGGTGACGTTCTCAAGCCTCCTCGAGTAGATTATCACCCTGTCCCCGTCCTTGTGAACCTGAACCCTCGCCCCGTCGTATTTGATTTCAAACGCCGCCTCCCCACCCATCTCAATCAGTGCTTCCCTGACGTTGGCCGCGTTCTGTGCCAGCATCGGCCTTATAGGTTTTCCAATTTGAATCTGAACCTTTGAAAGCCCCTCGTTGCCCTCGAGTTTCGCTATTTTTGTCACGTAGCCAAAGTCGCTCGTCAGCATGTAGGCCCTCTCGACTAGCTCGGGTCTGACCCGGAAGGCATCGGCTATTGCGTCCCTCAGAATTCCCTCCGCGACACCGGTTCTCATGGTCCCGAGAACGGTTCTGGCTATGTATTTGCCCTCCTCCGGCTGGGCGTCCATGAAGAGGTTGGCCAGATACTTCATCTTCCTGTCCTGGCTCCCCTCCCCCTGGGCCTCGGCTATCTTGACGAACGTGCTGTAAACGCGCTTAATCGTAAGCGGCTGGCTGAAGAAGCTCTTCTGCTTCCTCTTTTTTAACGCCAGGGCAACGCTCTCGCCCAAATCCCCGGTGTCCTTTATCGAGTTCTCTATATCCTTCTCCGAGACCCCGGTTGCCATCGAAACCGCCCTTATGAGAAGCTTCTCTCCAACGCCGAGCTCGCGCTCGTCCCAGTCGGGAAAGACCTTGCCGAGGATTAGGTAGGGGACTATCTCGAGCAGGTCATCGGGAGTTCTCTTCAGGAAGTCAGCAACAAGCCGGGTTTTCAGCGTTTTAAGGGTCGTTTTCTCAAGCCTTGCGTAGAGTTCCACAAGCTCGGAGTACCTCATATCGTCCACGCTCACCACCGAAGTTAATACGTTGTTGGGGATAAAAGGGTTGTTGGGCGTTATGGGAAGTTGGGTTCGCTAACCTACCCATCTGCCAACTTTGGGCTTCCCCTCGTGGATTTCTGCAACGTCGTAGGGCACGTCGAGGTCTGCCAGCAGGGCCTTGGCGGCATCGAGTTCCCCTTTTCTGACGAGGGCGAAGATGCTCCTTCCGAGCATTACCATAGAACTCGGAAGCTTTAAAACCCTGTCAAGCTCCCTCGCAAGCTCCAGCAGTTCACCGCTTAGCAGACCGGTTCTCTCGGCAAAGCTCCTCGCGATTGACATGAGCCTCTCAGGTTTCGGCTCCTTTAAAAGCTCCTCAAGGGCCTTCCTGCCCTCAGTTTCTATGGCCTTCACAACGTCCCCGTCGAGGACTTCCCTCGTGGAGAGCCTTCCGAGGGGAACGACCAGAACGCGGTAGTCCTCGAAGAAGAGGTTGTCGACGACCCCTATTCCCGGGCCGCCGGCCTTAACGCGAACCTCGATTCCACCGGTCAGCTGAGCCACGACATCGCCAAGACCGCCCCTGAACCTTACCTCCATCTCGTGGGCGAGTTGAGCCGCCTTAAGCCACGTCCCCCCGAAGGCGTAGCCCAAAGCCAAAGCCGTTCCGAGCGCACCTCCGCCGCTGTTCCCGAAGCCGTGGCCGTTTGGAAAATCGAAGTACTGCCAGACCTCAACCTCGCCGAGGAAATCCTCCGGAACCAACCTTTCCGCAACGGAGTAGCTGATTACAGCGTCTTCTCTCCTCACGGGCTCGCCGTTGAAGGCGATGTGAACGTGCCTCTCAAGCGTTCCGGTTTCTATGCTCGCAAAGACGTTGGTTCCCTTGTTGAGGTTTACTCCAGCGCCCAGCGAGCCTGCCTTGAGCGGGTCATCGTGGAAAACCGGCACGAAGAAGGCCGTTATGTGGGCTGGGACGAAAGCCCTTACGAGCATCTCCACACCTCCGGGGGGAGTTGGGCTGGTCTTTTAAAAGGGTTTAGAAAAGGAAAGGTCAGTCCTCGGCGAGGTACAGCGGAACCTTTCCCCCCGGAATCCCGTGTTTGGACCCGTACCATTCGCTCAGGACGTACCAAGCTCCAACGAGGAGCAGTCCCCCAAGGATTAAGAGCAGGAGGACGTTGGTTACCCCGAATCCGAAGAGCAGGTACAGAACCGTTCCAACGCCTGCGGCTGTTACGGCGTAGGGAACCTGCGTCCTGACGTGGTCTATGTGGTCTGAGCCGCTGAACATCGAACTCATAATCGTAGTGTCGCTTATTGGAGAGCAGTGGTCGCCGAAGATGCCGCCCGCAAAGACCGCGCCTATGCTCGCGAACACAGCCGGACCGAGTTCTCCGCTGACTCCGTAGGCGAGGGGAATCGCTATGGGCATCATTATGCTGAAGGTTCCCCAGCTCGTTCCCGTCGTGAACGAGATGAACATCGCTATGAGGAACACTATCAGCGGAATCCAGTTTCCGGTTATTCCGAGTCCCTTTGCAACGCCCACCACATACGGTGCCGTTCCAACTGCATCTGTCGCGCTTTTTATGCTCCAGGCGAGCAGGAGGATTGTGTTCGCTATGACCATCTGCTTCATTCCCCTCACCATAGCTTCCTCCGCCTCTTCAACGGTCATCTGGCCGGTCCCGACGACGAGGGCGAAGGCAACGACCACCATCGCGAAGCTTCCCCAGAGGAGGGCCAGCGCCGAGTCCGCATTGCCGAGGACGGCCCTTATTCCTCCTTCCGCGTAGGTGGCATAGCCGCCCCCGCTGAACCACATTCCGAGCAGGGTTACGAACACCAGCGTGAGTATCGGCCAGACGAAGAAGTGAACGCTCCCGTTCTCCCTGGGCGCGCCGAGGTCGGTCTCGGTGGTCATGAGGGGCCTTGCACCGTCGCGCAGAACCTTTCCGGTCGTCCTTGCGCGGACTTCCGCGTGGAGCATCGGACCGTAGTGCCTGTGGAAGAGGGCAACGAGCAGGACGAGGATTATCGCGAATATTGAGTAGAACCTGTAGGGGACGCTGTGAAGCCATGCTCCGTACGGACCTCCCGCGGCGCTTAGGTCAACGCTGAGTTTTTTGAAGGCATCCCCGATGAGTCCGACCTCGTAGCCAATCCACGTTGAGACGAGGGCTATCCCCGCGACCGGAGCGGCGGTTGAGTCGTCTATATATGCAAGCATCTCCCTTGAAACGCGCGTCCTGTCTGTTATGGGCCTCATGGTGTTGCCGACTATTATGGTGTTGGCGTAGTCGTCGAAGAACACGAGCACCCCGAGGAGCCAGCCCATTATCGAGGCCCCCCTGCTGGAGCGAACCCTGTTGGCGAGCGCCCTTCCGATGGCCGAGGCACCCCCGGATTTGTATATAAGCCCGACTCCAGCTCCAATCAGGAAGTCGAAGAGTAGTATTTTCACGTTCCAGCTGTCGCTGGCGTTCTGAACGAGCCAGTTGAGCGTCTGGGTCGTGCCGGCTATCGGGTTCCAACCCGAGACCATCACCCCGCCTATCCAGACGCCCGCGAAGAGGGCAAGGATTACCCTTTTTGTCCATATCGCAAGCGCAATCGCCACCAGCGGTGGAAGGAGAGAGAGTATACCGAAATCGCTCATTCTCAAGCACCTCCAAGTTGGTTGGTGCTCCAAAAAATTTTTGAGAATATATAAAATTTATCGAAAATTTTATGACAAAATGGCAAATTTTTCTCAAAAATAACGCAAAAGTTCGAAGAATTCCGAAGTGTTCTCCGGACTGTTCCGAGCGGTACTTCCTTGCTGTTTGTCAAGCTATAATGAACACTGCTGTCTCCTGAAGAAACGTTGGGAACATTTGGTACGTTATGGGACTAAAAAAAATAAATTTTTGAACAAAATGTTACAGCAAATTCGATTTACTTTTCCTCAAGGAGGGTTTTCAGCTTTCTGAAATCCTCGCGTATCGCTTCGAGGAGCTGGGGTTTGTAGAGCGCGGCGGCGGGATGGTACGTTGGCATTATGACGATTTCCCCGAAGAGTGTTCTCGCCCTGAAGGTTTTTCCGTGGATTTTGCTTATCGGCTCTGCCTTGAAGCCGAACTTCTCAAGAAGGTAGCGCATTGAATGCCTCCCCAGGGGAACGATTACCTTGGGCCGTATGATGTCAATCTGCCTGTCCAAATAGGGAGCGCAGGCCTTTATCTCCTCCTCGGTTGGGTCCCTGTTGCCGGGTGGACGGCACTTAACAACGTTCGTAATGTAGACCTCGTCCCTGCTCAGGCCTATCTCGGCTAAAAGTTCGTCGAGAACCTTTCCAGCTCGCCCGACGAAGGGCAACCCCCTCTGGTCCTCCCAGTAACCGGGTGCCTCGCCAACGAACATGACCTTGGCGTCGTAGCTTCCAGCTCCGGGCACGGCGTTGGTCCTGAGCTGACCCAGCGGACACTTCTGACAGTTTCTAATCCTCTCCTCAAGCTTTTTCATTAGTTCCTCTTTGCCCATACCCATCACGCGAGCGTTTTTTGGCTCAGGTACGCGCGGAGAAACTCAATCCACGCCGTGTAGAAGCCCCTCTCGTAGTCGTCGCGGAAGTCCTGGGCGGTTATCCTCTCGTAGTTCTCGAGAATCTCCTTTGCCCTCTCCCTGTCGTTGGTTGAGACCAGCTGGAAGGCCAGTGCATCGGGGTCGTTTTCCTTAAGCGCGTTGAATATCCCCTCGACGGCCCTGGAATAGCCCCTCCCCCACTCGTCGTTGCCAGCTATCTTGATGAGCTTCTCCATGTGCCCCCTGGCCCTCGTGAAGTCCCTCCTCAGCAGGGCCCTGACGAACATTTCCATCCTCATTTCGCGAGCCGGCATTGAACCACCGCGATGGCTTTGGGTTTAGGGCTTTTAACGTTAGCCTCGCAGATTGCCCATCTTTGTGTCATACCTATGAAGGAAAAGCTTCATATTTACGCAAAAGCTTTTATACCTCGCCGTTGGATTAGGGTTTGGCGTAAAGTCTCTTCGATTTGGGGTGTGATAGCATGGCCGAGAACGTGGGTGAGATTCCCAGCGGTGAAAAGGAGTTTGAAGAGCTCACGAGGAAGCTCCGGGATATCGTTGAGTTTCCGGAGATAAGTGAAGAAGAATTCAATGAAATGCTCAAAAAGGCGAGCAGAGTTTACGGCGGTCCCCTCCCCCACAGGACCTATTCCATCTGTCCCGAAACGAGAAGGATTGTTCCCGCCCTCGTCTGGGAGAAGGACGGTAAGGTGTGGATAAGCAAGAAGTGTCCCGAGGGAATGGTTACGGACCTCTACTACGAGAGCGTTGAGCAGTACTACCGCTTCCAGCGCTGGAAGTACGATTTCAAGCTGAAGAGCGTCAACGTTGAAAACACCGGTGTCAACTGTCCCTTTGACTGCGGTCTCTGCGCGAGACACCGCTCCCACACCAGCTTGATAAACATCGTTCTGACCAACCGCTGCAACCTGTCCTGCTGGTACTGCTTCTTCTACGCGAGGGAGGGCCAGCCGATTTACGAGCCGACGCTCGAGCAGATTAGAATGATGCTCCGCAACGCAAAGAAGGAGTACCCAATCGGTGCCAACGCCGTCCAGCTCACCGGCGGTGAGCCGACCCTCCGCGACGACCTCATCGAGATTATTAAAATCGCGAAGGAGGAAGGCTACGACCACGTTCAGCTGAACACCGACGGTATAAGGCTCGCCTTCGAACCGGAGCTTGTCAAGGCGGTCAGGGAAGCCGGAGTCAACACGCTCTACCTGAGCTACGACGGAATGACACCCCAGACCAACTGGAAGAACCACTGGGAGATTCCCCTCATCTTCGAGAACGTGAGGAAGGCCGGAGGACCGGGAATAGTCCTCGTGCCGACGACCATAAGGAACGTCAACGACCACGAGCTTGGGGCCATAATAAACTTCGGACTCAACCACCTCGACATAGTCAGGGGGGTTAACTTCCAGCCCCTCTCCATGACGGGCAGGGTTCCGAAGAAGGAGCGCCAGAGGTTCAGGATAACCATTCCCGGCGCGATAAAGCGCATCGAGGAGCAGACCAACGGGGCAATAGAGATGAACGACTGGTATCCGATTCCAATAGCAGGCCATATAGCGCGCTTCTTCGAGGCCTTCACGGGCAAGCACTACTACATGACGAGCCACTACTGCTGCGGCGCCGCGACTTACATATTCCTCGACAGGGAGCACAGGCGCGTCGTCCCGATAAGCAGGTTCCTCGACGTTGAGGGCTTCGTGGAGTTCCTCGAGGAGAAGGCGGAGGAGATTGAGAAGTGG
>NZ_JAMONU010000173.1 GCF_027066465.1 Thermococcus sp. | reverse complement strand
GACTACATGATGGAGGAGTGTCCATATTCCGTTGGAGCGACGACGATTGAATACAAGGAGATACTCAACGGGATGGAGGAGAAGAGGCCCGGAACGAAAATCAACTTCGTCAAGGGCTTTCTAAGAAAGAGGCACCTCTTCGAGGCCGAACTCCAGGAGGCCGAGCTGAGGGAGTGCAAAATCTGTGGAATGCCGTCGAGCGGTGAAGTTTGCTCGTTCTGCAGGTTCTGGAAGCTTGAGAGGCCGATAGACTTCCGGCTGAGCCGATGAGGAGACTTTCGGGCCCTGAACTATGATGAGGGCCACCCTATCCGAGGCTGGAGATTTTATCCGTTTTTTCATATAACTACGGAAAATGTTCAAAGTTGCCCTTACTATTTCGTAGTCAGGACAAAAACTATTTATAATGCAGCACCACGATAAAATAACGCCAGGTTAGAAAACCGTGGAGGGTTACGCATGGTCGTCCGGGACATGCTCCAGAAGCTGTGGGACTCCCTCAAGCCGGGTGAGATAGTTCTCATCGAGAGGGCCGATACGAAAGACCAGTACCTAGGGGTTCACCACATGATTGAGTGGGGGCTTGAAAGGGGGCGCAGGGTTCTCGTCATCGATGTCATGGACTCACTGCATCTAATCAAGGCCAAAGCGGAACTCAGGGGACTGAAAACGGGTGTTTTCAACGATGTGGACGTCATAAAGGTTGGGGGAAAGGTTAGGGTTGGGAACGTCGTTGAGTGGATTGGCGACATAGTCGAACCCGTCATAGTCGTGGGGAAGTTCAGGGAGGCCTACGAGAGGTATCTCAGCGAGAACGAGGGAACGCTGGTGATGGCCGTCGGCCTGGAGAAGCTTGTTCTCGCATCGGAGGTCATACCAAAGAACCTTCAGGTCATGATAGGCCTCGTCTCGAGGTACGTCGGCGACAAGAGAAGAACATCGGTCCTATTCGTCAAGACCTACGCCTTTGAAAACGGAAATCAGGTCGTTCTCGGACTGCTTGAGGACATGGCAACGACGGTGATAAGGGTCTCTTCAATTGAAAAGACGACGGAGTTCAGCATCATAAAGTCGATAGACCCGGAGCTTGAGGGCCTCTGCATGCGCCTTTAACGCTCCCTGAACATTATTTTGAACCTCACCTCTCTATCAAGCGGGAACAGGAAGGTGTAGCTGACGCCCTGCTGGATGAAGTCCCACCCGCTTTCGCTCTTGCTCAGCGTTTTTACCGGGAACTTCCATATCCTCGCTGTTCTATCGAGCTCAACGGTGAACCTCCCGACGGCGTATCTGTCGTTCACCTCAATCCTTGAGCCTTCCAGCTCTTCCGGCACTTCCATCACGCTGTGGACCGCAACGTTAAGCTCGACCGCGAAGGTTCCCCTTCCCGAGACGGCGTAGTCAACGGTGAAGCCCTTCCCATCCGGTCTGAAGACCTTGACGACCGAGAAGTCTCCATCATTCCTCCAGAGCCTCAGCCCGTTTCCGTCGAGCGAATAATCGTAGGGCTTTCCGGCGAAGTCCGCCAGGGGTTCATAGCGGTTCAGCCTGAAGTCGTCGAGGGTCGTTTCGGGCCTTAAAAACCTGTCCTGGAGGAGCGCCCTCCTGACTGAATCGTAGGCAACCTCTTTCCTAATCTCCTCCGGAACCTCGCCCGAAAGCTCGTGAATGCTCTCGACACCGTCACCCTCTTCCTCGGGAACTGCGCTCCCGGTGGAGTGGTAGTGCTCGTAGCGCCTTGCCAGGACGTCGGCGTAGTTAACTGCCTTCCCTTTAGAGCTAAGCTCTACAAGGGAACCGCCGAGGCCAGGCTTGAAGGAGTAGTAAAAGTTCTCGCCCTCGATGAAGACCTCCTCGAGGCCGTCGAAGTCAATGTCGCGGACGAAAGTTCCAGTGGAAACGTAGCTGTTCGCCCGTATCAGGTTCTCCCAGACGGCCCTGCGGAGGTGCGGGAGGTAGATTCCGCCGAAGACGCCGTGCCAGTAGGCGTCGTTGCACTGGGCCTTCAGAAGGAACCGCCTCGCCTCAGGGTTGTTCCTCACGAGTTTACTAACCATCAGCATTCTCTTGTGGGTGTAGTTGCCTTCGGGGTACTTGAAGAAGAAGTTCTTCCAGATTCCGCCCCTTACGAAGACGCGATAGCGGTCAAAAATCCCCTCGGCCTTCAGCCGGTTCACGAACTCGACGAAGAGCCTCGCCTGCTCCGCTGGAAGGCTCCACTCGCTCATCTCGAAGTAGGAAGCTATCGGCAGATAGACGAGGCCCCTCGGCCTGAATTGCCTCAGGTACTCGGAGTAGAGGAGAACCTCTATCCTCTCGTCGCTCGAAATCCTGTCAAAGAACTCCCTGAGCCAGCCCTTCTCGTGAACCCACTCGTAGGTTCCGGGCCAGACGCCGAACTTCTCACCGTCGTCGTGGAAGACAGCAACCTTGCTCTCGTCGCCGTCGTCGAGGGAGTGGAGGTAGGAAAGCGTTTTCTCAACCGGGCGGAAGGGAATCAGGTAGCGGAGCCTCTCGTCAATTGGAAAGACCACAACCGCTTCACCGTCGTCCTCGGTGTAGTAGGGCCAGTAGAGGCTCTCCTTAGGCAGGCCGGCGCTCATGAAGTGGTAATCGTCAACGACGACGTACTCTATCCCGGCCTTCCGTAAGGTTCTCACGAGTTCGGGCTCCCAGACCCTCTCGGTCAGCCAGAGACCTTTCGCCTCGTAGCCGAGCTTTCTCGCAAAGTCCTTCAGGAGGTTAATCTGCTCGACCCGGTCTTCCTCCGGAATTGACGCCAGAACCGGCTCGTAGAAGCCGGCAACGATAATCTCGACCTGGCCCCTCCTCACGAGGCTTTTGAGTAGGTCGAGGTGCTCCGGCCTGTTGTCGGCTATCCACTGGAGGAGCGGGCCGGAGTAGTGGACGGCGACCTTCATGTTTGAGTACTCTTCCAGCGTCTCAAGGAACGGTCCGTAAGCCCTCTCGTAGGCGCTCTCGAAAACCCAGCCGAAGTTCCCAAGGGGCTGGTGGTTGTGGATTCCAAATATCAGCTTCATGGTCTCACCCCATCAACTCGAGGACATAAATCTTACCCGTGCAGGAGGGACGCGAGGTATAGCGCGATTGCAACGGCGAGCTGGTTGGAGAAGTTGTCGTCAGGCGGGAGGTTGTAGAACTCCGCTATCGTTCCCGCGAGCGAGCCGACGAGGGCAAGCGGGAGACCGACGAGCGGTGTGAGTATTGCAAGCCCCGTCAGGAAGTAGGCGAGGCTCCCCTCTACGCTCTTGCCGTTGGAGAAGCGGTGCCTGCCGAGGGTCTTCCCGATTATCGCCGCGAGCGCGTCGCCGAGGGTTGCCAGGGCTATCGAGCCTATGGCAACGCTCTTAGGAAAGAAGTAAACCACCGCAAAGGATGCGGTTGCGAAGTATATGTGGGCCGCGACCCGGTTTCTCTCGTGCTCGCGCGTTATGTCGTTGATGTGGGTCTCAAGCCTCTCTATTCTCTCCATAACCTCAGGGGGCGCGTATATTCCAAGGCGTCGCTTTATGGAGTCCCTCCACTCCTCTATCACCCTGAAGGGCTCAAGGGCAACGAAGACGGCGAAGGACACCCCCACGAAGACCAGGGTTACATCCTGACCGAAGAGCACGTAAACCAGCGGAACCAGAAGGCCCGTCAGGTGGAGTGCCTTTCTCTTAAGCTCTGATTTTATGCTCATTCCTTATCACCTCTAGGGCCTCGAGGAGGTTCCCCACCACGTGGTCCGCGTTCCCCGCCCTCCTCCCCGCGTGGTAGCCCCTTTTAATCAGTATTGTCCTGGCCCCTATTCTTCTACCCCCTCTCATGTCGGTCTCCTCGCGGTCTCCAACGACGTAGATTTCATCGTCAGGAAACCGCTCCAAGGCCAGGCGGAAGTTGTAGTCCTCGAACTTGCTGTGACCGGTTTCGCCGCTTATTATAACGTCATCAAAATAATCCCCAATGCCGAGAACCCTGAGCTTCTTCCTCTGCCAGTTGGTGGAGGAATCCGTTATGAGAACGACCCTGGCTCCCATCTCCCTAAGACCTTTAAGGAAGGGGAGCGCGTCGGGGTAAAGCGAGAGGTGGGAGAAGAACGTTTCCTCAACGAAGTGGGTTATCTCCCGGAGCCTCTCTTCTTCTATGCCAGGATAGAGGGAGCGGAGCACCGTCTCGACTATACCGTCGAGGTCGAGGGTGTGAACATCCCGCCGGGATTCGAGCCTGCGGTAGCGGGCCGTCAGAACGTACCAAACGGCCCTCAACATTCGCCTTCTCAGGAGGATTGGAATCGATTTCATAATAGTTTTTCTACCTGCCTCCCACGTGTTGCAGAGGGTGTCGTCGAGGTCTACGATGACAAGCATGTTCGAAACTTGTGGGGGAAACTTTAAACCCTTCCGGTGAAAAGCTTAAAAAAGCAAGGGGGTAGTTCGGGGTGATGAGGGGAGAAACGCTGATAGGTGCCGGAATAGCTCTAATCCTCATAGGGTTCCTCCTCGTGTTCATAGGAACTATCGTGTCCGCCTTCAGCGGAGAGAGCGAAGTTCAGGGGGGAGGGGTCATAATGATTGGCCCCATCCCCATAGTCTTCGGAACGAACAGGGGAGCCTTAACGCTTGCCATGATTCTCGCGGTAATCCTGATGGCGCTCTGGATACTTGGAGTTCTCCTGATGAGGAGGGGGTGAGGTGGAGTTTCTAGCGGCGCTCGCCCTTCTTCTCGTTGTGGCAAAGAGCCTTGAATGGCTTTTTGAGAGGGTCGAGGTTCACCCGATAATAGCCCACGTCCTCACGGGAATAGTCCTCGGACCGTTCGTCCTTGGTGTAGTCAAGCCGGGAGAAGGACTGAGCGTTCTCGCGCAGTTCGGCCTTATCATGATGATGCTCTACATGGGCCTCACCAGCAACTTCTCGGCGATAGCACAGAACACCAGAAAGGCCGTTCTCGTTGCGAGCCTCGGCGTTGCCTTTTCCTTTCTGTTCGGCTTTCTAACGGTCTATACTTTTGGGAAGGGAATCGCGGCGGCCGTTTTTATAGGGGCAACGCTCGGAAACACCGCCATAGAGGTCACGAGCGGCGTTCTCGTGAGGGAGCGCGTTAAGAGGGAAGTCTCCTCGATTCTCATGGGCGCGGCCTTCGTGGACGACATAATAGCCGTCTACCTCATAGGCATAATCACCGGAATGACAAAGGGAAGCCTCAGCATGGCGTCATTCGGCGTTCTAACCCTCAAAATATTCGCCTTCATAGTTTCGGCCCTTCTCGTTTCGGAGCTTGTCTTCAAGAGGTCCAGGTGGTTCTACTCCATAGTCAAGAACCTCAACGTCTTCTTCACCTTCACGCTCATCCTCACGTTCACCCTCGCCATAATAGCCGAGTGGGTTGGCCTTAACCAGATAATAGGGGCCTACCTAGCTGGACTCACCATAAGCAGGCTCCGCGAGAGGAAGGACCCGCTCGTCGTCACGAGGATTAAGCTCAACGAGCTGATTGAGGATCTGCAGGTCGTCCTCACGGAGTTCTTCATACCCCTGTTCTTCATCTACGTGGGCCTCGTCTTCAATCCACCGGTCAAGAGTTTGAGCCTCACCCTCATAGGTCTGCTCTACGTCTCGGCCGTTCTTGGAAAGCTTCTCGGCTGCGGTCTCGGCGCGAGGCTTTCTGGTCTCAGCTGGGAGGACTCCATGACGGTCGGCATAGGAATGGGCGGAAGGGGCAGCCTTGAGATGGCGATACTTACCTTCGGACTGAGCGCTGGAATAATAGACCAGGCCCTCTTCGCGAGCGTTGTAACTGTCTCGATGCTGACGGCGCTGACGACACCGATATTCTTTAAGAAGTACATCGAAAAGAGGAAGGCTTAAATTCCCCCTAGACAATCGCCCTCAGGTGAGAGTATGTTTCCAGAGAGGGGAACGGACGAGGAAGAAGTCCTCGAGGAGCTACGGCGCAAGACCACAGAGGATTTAACGTTCGATTCTGGAAAGATTTTGGGTTCCATGTGCACGTATCCTCATCCCCTCGCGATTAGGGTCATCACCGAGTTCATAGACAGAAACCTCGGGGACCCCGGCCTGCACACGGGGAGCCGTAAAGTCGAGGAAGAGGCCGTGGAGATGCTCTCAAACCTCCTCGGCCTCAAAAGGGGCTACGGCCACATAGTTTCAGGCGGAACGGAGGCGAACATCCTAGCGGTGAGGGCCTTCCGCAACCTGGCGGAGGTGGAAAAGCCGGAGCTGATTCTTCCGAGAAGCGCCCACTTCTCCTTCATCAAGGCCGGCGAGATGCTCGGAGTTAAACTCGTGTGGGCGGAGCTGAACGATGATTACACCGTCAACGTAAAGGACGTTGAGGACAAGATTACGGACAGCACGATTGGAATCGTAGGAATAGCGGGAACGACGGGCCTCGGGGTGGTTGACGACATACCGGCTTTGAGCGATTTGGCCCTCGACTACGGGCTTCCGCTCCACGTTGATGCGGCATTTGGCGGCTTCGTCATTCCCTTCGCGAAGGCTTTAGGCTACGATATCCCGGACTTCGACTTCCGGCTTAAAGGCGTGAAGAGCGTAACCATAGACCCCCACAAGATGGGCATGGTGCCGATTCCAGCGGGCGGGATAATCTTCCGGGAGAAGAGGTACATAGACGCGATAAGCGTTTTGGCCCCTTACTTAGCCGGAGG
>NZ_JAMONU010000172.1 GCF_027066465.1 Thermococcus sp. | reverse complement strand
CCTGGATAGAGGCCCTCCTCAGCGGGGTAAGTGGTGTCGGGATTCGTTCCGATGAAGCTCGCCCCTTTCCTTATCGCGAGCGTTCCGTACTTGAGCTTCTCATAGGTTAAACCCGGGTCGAGGCCAACAACCACGTGCTCGATTTCCTTCCACCTGCCTTCACGGCACTCCTCAACGCCAACCGTCCCCCAGCCGAGTCTTTTCATCTCCTCGTGAAGGCCCTTCCCTCCTATGACGAACACCCTTCCGGGTTCAATGTGCTTCGCCATGTACAGCCTCGTGGCTAAACCGGAGGTCACTATCCTTTCCTCCGGAACGTCTATGCCCATCGAGAGGAGCTTTTCCCTGTACATCTCGGGTGTTCTGGTGGAGTTGTTCGTGAGGAGCGCGAACGGGATTCCTCTGGCCTTCAGGAACTCAATCAGTTCTCTGGCGCCTTCGATTGGCCGGTTTCCCCGGTAGAGCACGCCGTCCATGTCGAGTACAATACCAATCATGCTCCCACCCGGGAAGAAAAGGGAGGGAGAGTATAAAAGCTCACTGGCTCGCGTCGATTCTGAGCGTTACGTCTATTCCATCCGTTTGGCACTCGTTGCCCGCCTCCGCCGGAAGCACGAGCGTTAGCTCAACTTTGGTTGTTTCACCGGGTTTTAGGGTCTTTGGCAGCACTATCTCGGTCCCGTTCAGCTCGTTGAGGGTTTTGTTCAGCTCGACGGTTCTGTTGCCTATCTTTATGCTCCTGAGAACCAGCCACTTTCCGAGTTCTCCCCTCTCGGGGGTTGGGTCTACTTCCTCTTCCGCGGGCGACATCTTTACCTCGTAGTTTCTTACGAGGAGCGTGAGCGAGAGCCTCTTCGCATCGACGGTTCCCCGGTTTTTGATGTAAAACGATACGGACCTTTCGTCCCCCGGAACGATGTTCTCGAGACTGAAGAGTCTGACCTCTCTGTAGAAGCGCTTTCCGTCCTTGCTGATGCCAACCGCTAACTCCCCGCTCGTAATCCTGTTGCCCTTCGAGACCGCGCTGTCCGTAAACAGGGACTTGGCAACGCCTCCCATGGCCAGAAGGAGGGCTAAAATTATGACGGCCGTTCCCTTCCTCATGCTATCCCTCGGAGTTCTTACTCTCTGATGCCTTTTATATTTTTCTATTTGAAGTGGTGTAAACTTCTTCATTTGTGGACGTATATGTTGAGCTTCAGGCTCTGCACGCTTCCGTTGATTGCCTCCAGAATCAGGTTCCTGACAGTCGTGTTGACGTAGTTTGAGCCTGGAGGCAGTTTTGGAACCTCTGGATGGCTGTCCTTGAAAAGGAGGAACCACAGTTGCCACTTCCCGGGCCTGTCTATGCTGAACGTGTACCTCTTCTGGAACTCCGGCGTCCAGTTGCCCTCGAGGTTCACCGGGACGGGTTTGAGAGTCACGTTGAACCAGCCGGGCATCTTGTATATGTCGTGAATAACGGTTGTGTTCGTTTTCGCATCCCACGTCAGGTTTACGAGCCATATCTGGACGTAGTACGTGACCGTGCGGTGTTCGTGGTTGACTATCCCGATTATCACGGTGGCGTTTTCACCGACCGTTAGGTTTGTGGGGTAATCGCTCGCCTTTCCGTTGGGGCCGAGTATGTAGAACTCAGTAAACGCTTCCCCCGGCTTTGGATGGGTAACGACGTAGGCGAGGGCTCCTATGGAGACCACTATGGCCGCTATTAGGACCACTGTTAAGGCCTTGTCAAGTCCGCTCGCTTTATCCCACTCCAGTGCCCTCTTCACGTCGTCAAGGGTCGTCCATGGAATCCAGGGATTGACCGCGCTTCTCCTCCTGTAAATCGCGAGTAAGGAGAAGAGCACGTTGAAAGCGGTCAGGCTTATGAGGATTGGGGTCAGCCGTATCCCCCAGGGGGTGTAGTTGAGGGCCAGGCCTATCAGGGGAACTATCGCTATGCTGAGTCCAAAGC
This sequence comes from Thermococcus sp., assembly GCF_027066465.1. Taxonomy (GTDB): domain Archaea; phylum Methanobacteriota_B; class Thermococci; order Thermococcales; family Thermococcaceae; genus Thermococcus. The sequence goes on along the minus strand of NZ_JAMONU010000172.1, from coordinate 4,770 downwards.
TCAGGGCGAGCCTTTCGAGGTTGTCGAGTTCCTTCCTCTCCGGGAAGAGGGCAGTTATGAACGCGTAGCCCGGGAAGAACAGTATGAACGCCAGCCCAAGGGCCTTTCTGGCGACGCTTTCAGGAAAAGCCGCTATCAGGATATCCATGAGGATTGAGAGACCTATGAGCGTCAGCAGGTCCCAGTACCTCCAGAGTCCCTTTGGCTCGCTCAACTAACTTCCCCCCGAGAGTATGGAGTAAACCTTTGCCATGACGATAATCGCGAATATAACTATCAGTAGCTCCACCATGGGCTTAAGGCTCTCCTTCTGCTCCCTGCTCAGGAAGAGGCTCCCGACCTCAATCGTAACGAGCAGGCCTATGAGGGTAAGCGTCATGAAGACGCCAGTGTTGGACGTTGCGAGCGCTGAAATAATGACCCACACCGCCAGGAAGAGCAACATGTAGTCCTCTACTTCCATTCTCCTACTCCCCCGAGCTTCCTGGCAGTTATTTCGACTCCGCTCCTTCCTTGGACGATGCTCTCCACCTCTATAATCTGGCCGGTCCCCTTTGAGAGCGCCAGCAGGACGGATGCGCACACGGGGCAGGGGATTTTCTCGCACCCGCTGGGCCTGCACTTGAGCTTTGGCTTCACGACGATTCTGAACCCGCGTTCCGTTTCCTCTATATACACCCTGCTCGCGAGTTCCAGATACTTCAGCACTGAATCCGCAACGCTCTCAACGGTCTGGCTTCCGACCCCCTCCAGACTTCCCTCGAAGTGGTCCTCAAACCTCCTGACGAGAGAGTCTCCGAAGGGGCCGAGGAAAAGACCCATCTGCCTGTCCTTTGGGACGTCCGTTAGGAACACGGTTTTCTCGTCGAGCCTCGCGAGGTCCAGCTCAAAGTCTCTGTGGAGGGGGATGAAGAGGCCGCCCCTCGGCAGGTTCTCGTAGGGGGGTATAAAGACGGCGTTTCCCTCAAGGTAGAGGTTCTCGGAAAGTGATGAGAAAACTTCCCTATAGGACTCTGACAGGGCATCGACGCTTTCTCTTTTAACATAATCGGTTGATTTGAACGCCAGAACGACGAGACCAAGAAAAATCCCGGCTATGCCAAGGTTCGTGAGCTTTGGGATTGCGTTTAGAAACCCCCACACACCCGTTGTTAGGCCAAGGGCAATCAACCCGGCCCCTGCGACGTTCTTCGCTTCCATGAGTCCTCTTACGGGGAGAACCACTAACCTTATAAAAGGCTTTCCCGTGTCCTATTGGGGGTATGATGAGCAGAACTGCCCTTGCTTCTCTTGTGCTGGTGCTCCTGCTCACTGGTCTCGCCGTTCCGGGTTCAGCTTACGGGATAAGGAACGATTCGGGGGCTTACGTGTACTTCAGTTCACTCCTCGAGGAGGGAACCTCGCTTTTGAGCTCCGTCCTCAACGGAAACGTTACCTTAATGATGGCCCTCTCCTTTTGGAACGTCGCCAACGTCACGTATTCAACCGTCCTATCCTACGGGATTGGGGGGTCTGTTCTCGAGTTAGCGCGCTCGTTTGACGACCTTGGGAGGGGGGTTTATCTTATCTCCCTTGGATACCTGCGGTTTCACAACTCGACGCTCAACGGTGACTATACCTCTGCAAACTCAGCCATCCTCTTGATGGAGGAGGGGTACTCTGTATCAAAAAAGGCATTGGACGCTCTCTCGCGAATTTCTCTGGTCATCAACGGTTCAGAAGTGAAGCTACCATATGAGAACCTGTCTAAAAAGCTGGCTGAAATTGGTTCTGTTATCAAGGACTACCGCTCTTTGGTAGTCACCCATATGAAGCCAAGCGGTCTTTTAATCTACGCCTCCACCGAGTCTCCCTACGTTTTTCAGAACGTGACCCTCTTTGGGTTTGCTCCGAACTTGTCCTCGGTTTCGATTTCAATCAACGGCACGGTTTACAGACTGGCCGTTGTTAACGGAACGTTCTCGATGGTGCACTCGTTTCAGAACCCCGGTGTCTACTACGTCTACGCCTTTGGGAGGGGTTCAGGTGGTGAAGTTTTTCACTCGAACGTCCTCCAGCTCACCGTCCGCAGGGTTCCAACGAGGATTCTGGCATGGGAGAGCAGAAGGAACGAGATTGTTGTTAGGGGATACCTCGTGGACGCCTTTGGAAACGGCGTACCAAACGCAACAGTTGTTTTAGTGGCCGGTCACAGGCTCACAACTGTAACCTCCGGAAACGGTAGCTTCGCGTTTTTGGTAAACGTCACGCAACCGGTTAACGCAACCGTAAAATTCTCGGGTAACTGGCGCTACGGCCCGTCCGATTTAAGTCTAAGGTTAATCCCTCCGAGGGTTCCCCTCTTAATACGGCTCTCTTCCTCCTTCAGCTTTTTGTCGGGGACTTTACGGCTCACCGGCGATGTGTCCCCAAGTCCGGAGTATCCCATTACGCTTCAGGTCTACGTTGACGGGAAGAAGTGGAGTCAGGTTAAAGCCGAAAACGGTAGGTTCTCCGTAAATCTGAACCTGCCTTCCGGGAGGCACGTTGTCTACGTTGTCTTTGAGGGGGACAAGAATTATCTGCCATCCACTTCAAACCCCGTTCAGGTGAACGTCTCAAGAACAGCGTACATCGTTCGCGTGCTGGCTTTTTTCGGCCTCCTCGCTGTTGGGATTGTCCTCTACAGGAGGTTTAGTGTATCTGAAAAGCCGTTAAAATTCCGTAATGTGACGCCGAGCTTGAGTTCATCCCCTGAGGGCAGTGTGAAGCTGGGCTCTGTTCGGGATGTATACAGGATTGTCTATGGACTGTTAATCAGGGTTCTTGGGGTAAAGCCTTCCATCACTCCCAGAGAGCTTCTCTCAAGAGTTGACTCCGGTCGCAATTTCCTTCTCGGTCTGACGCTCCTGCATGAGAGAGAAGTTTACGCCGGGCTCAAGCTGAAGTCCGGTGCTGTAAAGGGCGCTCTTAAGGCAGCCGCAAACTTCATAGTATCCTTCTTCATAGGTGAGGAGTTATGAGGAGGGTAGTTTACACGATTTTGGCTGTAATCGGCGTTTTTCTCCTCATCATGCCAGTAAGCGTTCCCAAGTTCAAGAGCGATGCTCCTTACAGCGTTCTCAACACCGGCCCCAACGGAACGTCGAGCTTCGGCGTCCTGCTGTATCACTCCGGCAAGGTTGTTCCGGTGCTCTTTCCATACTCAACTTCCGAACTGTCCCCTAAGAACGGGACCTTAATTATAATCGGACCGGACGTTAAGTTTTCGAAGGGGGACATTAACGTCCTGCGCTCTTTTCTCTCCGATGGGGGGACAGTGCTTCTGGCGAGCGGTCCTGAAGTCGGCAACGAGGTTCTAAGCTCCCTGGAAGTTCCAGATAGGATATCAAGGGGAGTTGTTATCAGTGTTACTTATAACTCAAGCTCACTCTTCCCCATAACAAGGGCCCTCCTGTCCCCCTTGGGGAGGGGTGTAAACTACGTTGTCCTTGAGAGTCCGCACGCCGTTCTGCATGCGAGGAATCCCCTGCTGCTCACGAGCAACGCTTCCCTCCTTGACGGCAGGTATGGCTCGTTTCCCGTTATCGATGAGGTTCGTTATGGTCGAGGGAAACTGATAGTAGCGGCCGACCCCAATATGTTCACCAACAGGCTCTTTAAGTGGAACGAGCCGTTCCTCCGTAATCTCGTTGCGTCTTTCCCCGGAAAGGTCTTCTACATTGATGAGGTGCATCACAGGGACCTCAATCCTTATTCCTCCGGCACGGTGACCATTCAAAGGGCAGTTAGCAGGAGGGACGTTTTCTACTACCTTTCAGCGCTCGTTGGGTTCATACTTTTCGTTGAATCCGGATTGGCAACTCGGCTTGTCTCGCTCTCCCTCCGTATCTTGTTCAGGTTACTGGATGCTATTTCACGGCCTGAAAACGTCAGCCTCGACGATATAGTTAAGAGCCTTGAAGAGAGAGGCTACGATGGGGCAAAGCTGAGAAAGCTTATAGCTGAACTCGAAACCGGTTCAAAGCTGGGTGATGTTAATGGACGGAAAGGAGTTCCTTGAAGCGCTGAGGAAGGAAATCTCCAAGGAAATCGTTGGAAAGGAGGAAGCAATTGAGTTGCTTGCCGTGGCACTGCTAACGGAGGGGCACATTCTCCTTGAGGGCGTTCCCGGAGTTGCGAAGACGACACTTGCCAAGGCCTTTTCAAAGGCGACGGGACTGAGCTTCTCCAGGATACAGCTTACTCCTGACCTGCTTCCCGCGGACATAATAGGTGTTAAGTACTACGACCAGAAGGCCGGGGAGTGGGTTGTGAAGAAGGGGCCGATATTCGCCAACGTTGTGCTGGCCGACGAGATAAACAGGGCGCAACCTAAAACTCAATCGGCACTTCTTGAAGCGATGCAGGAGAGGCAGGTGACGATAGAGGGTGAAACCCACCCCCTACCAAGACCGTTCCTTGTGATAGCCACGATGAATCCGCTGGAACACGAGGGTGTCTACCCCCTACCGGAGGCTCAAATAGACAGGTTCATGCTGAAGGTTGAGATGGGGTATCCAGACCGGGAAGAGGAGCTGACGTTGCTGAGGAGGAAGAGCACCGGAGACTTCGGCGAAGTAGCTCCCGTCGTTGGCAGGGATGAGCTTTTCTCCCTGATGGATATGGTCAGAAGGGTGAGGGTGAGCGATGAGGTCCTTGAGTACATATACGACATAGTATCCGCAACGAGGACGGATGAGCGGGTTCTCTTCGGGGCATCCCCCAGGGCCGGGGAGCATCTCCTCTACG
>NZ_JAMONU010000171.1 GCF_027066465.1 Thermococcus sp. | reverse complement strand
GTTAGTGAAATACACAGTTGCACTACCGCCCCTGTTTTGGGCATACCCTTCTCCCGCCAGCAATCCAACCAAGTACCAGAACTTTTCGTCGGCAGTTTCTGGGAGGCTCAGCCTCGCTTTTGCAGTCTTTGGCTTTTCAATGGGGGCTTTTGAAAGCTCAAGGGGCGTTCCTTCAACTGGAAGGACTCTCGGCACGGCAATAAAGTCCCCAACCCTCAGCTCTTCTGCCTTCCTCGTCCTGAACTGACCGTTTTCGAAGGTGAAGAACGGGTGAGTTGGAGTAACGCGAATCTCCCTTCCGCTAGCGGTCTTTATCCTGAACATCTTTTCTGGGGCAGTTCTCTTCCAAGCGATGTTCGCATTAACTCTCCTGACCTTCAGCGTTTTTGCGTCGAGGGCATATAGCTCGAGGTCAATCGGCGCGTAGAAGCCATCGTCAACCCTTCCGAGGTTTCCTTCGGCTTTTGCCTTCTCGATGGCCTCGTCAACTATCTCACCAATCTCCCTCAGGCTTCCATCGGCTAAGAGAACCTTCGTATTGTAATCAACGCACTTTGCCACACCCGGGTCTCCAACCAGCAGAACGTGGCTCTCGCCGCGTAGCTTCGTTCCATCCGGCAAAACCCTCTGGACACCGCCGAAGAGCGCTAAAGCGATTCCCTTTTTGACCAGCCTGTGCCCCCAGATGGCCGGAGCTATCGAGTCCACTATGGCATCAACGATGTCCTTCCTCTTCGCCAGCTCGCGAATCTTCTGCTCGTCTTCGGGGGAAATCTCAAGCTCCTCAATCTCCTTGCTGAGCTGTTCGATGTGGTTGACCTCGAGGACCTTCCGGAATATCGGCTTCTTCTCCCTGCCCTCAAGGATAACCCGCAGGATTCCGGTTACGAGAACCCTGTCTCCGGGCAGAGCTGTATCAACGAGGTCGTCAAGAAGTATGGCATCAACGAAGCGGGGCATCTGACCGCCTTTGAGGCTCTCGGGCCTGTCCTGAAGGCGGAAGCTCTGGAAGTTTATAAAGCGGCTCTTCTCCACGTCGAGTTCGATGTTCCTGCTTCCGCAGGCGTCGCATTTAGCGGGCTTGACGAGGTTCTCGTAGGGCCTCTGAAGGCGAATCATCTCGTTTCCGCAGTCCTTGCAGACGAAAACGGCCCTCTGGACAAACGGTTTGACCTCGCTGACGCGCGTGATTATCCCCTCTACCTGAATAAGCCTGTTTATGTGCTCGCTCCCAAGTTCCTTGACGAGTAGTGTATGGGGCAGGTTGTAAAAGCGCGCATGAACTTTAAACTCCCTCTCAACGAGAAGGGGCGGTTCCCGGAGGATAATCTGGATTGCATCCTCACAGCTCGCTATCGCCTCCTCCGGGTTGTTGAGAAGCTCCTCAGCCAGCTCGGGGTCGAAGGAGTTGAGATGAGTCCAGTCTATGGCCAGAGAGCGCTTCGGCGTTACCGTGAGCAGGTCCTTTAGGCGGTTGATGTAAACCTCGTTGCCCTCGTCATCAACGTACTCCCTGAGGAACTTTGCGAAGCGTGAAATCATCTCCTCTCTGTCCATTAGGCATCACCAAGCCACTCGTTTCTTATCTTGGACATCTGGAGGTAGAGCCGCCTTTCCTCCGGTGAAAGACGGGAGAGCAGTTCCAGGCTGTTGGGCCTCAGCATCACCGCCTTCAGGATTTTGTTGAAGCGTATCATCTTCAAATCCCTCAGCTTCTTCTTGAGGTTGGCGAGCTTTGTGAGCTTGACGTTTATGGTCTCAACGCTCTCGCCCGGGTTCAGGCGAACGTAGTTTTCGAGGTAGTACATGTAGAACTCCGCCCTCTCATAGAGTCCATCCGGGAGCGCCGTCAAAGGCTCGCTCTCCCTCTCGCCGGCTATGGCCTTGTCTATCTCGCCGATTACCTTGTCGGTCTCGTCGATTACCTCAACCACACCGCTCTCCCACAGCTCTTTGGCCTTCCAGTCCTCGATTAGGACGATGTCGCCCTGATTCCAGTCCGAGAACGGTCTTATGACCTTGACCGCGATGAGGGCCTTGCCCGTGAACATGACACCACCTTTTACCCGCTCGGATTAGGGGTCTAATAAACCTTGCCGGAACATCTTAGAACGGCGTTGAGCAGGGCTATGCCAGCTACGCTTCCACTCGAATGTGTTCATGAACACATACAGCACAACCGACAGGGTGGTTCTCGATAACCCTATAAAGCAAAGGGGAGAATCCCCTTCAGGTGAGCCGTAATGCTGATTGGGATTATGAGCGATACTCACGATAACCTCCCGGCCATCAGAAAGGCCGTGGAGTTCCTCAACGAGAGGAACGTCGACCTCGTAATCCACGCCGGTGACTACGTTGCCCCGTTCGTCGCAAGGGAGCTTGGGAAGCTCAAAGCCCCGCTGAGGGGTGTATTCGGCAACAACGACGGCGAAAGGGACGGCCTCAGGAAGGCTTTAGGGATAGAGGATGAGCTAATCGAGGTCGAGGCGGAAGGAATGAAGATAGCGGTGACGCACGGAACCAACGAGGTCCTCGTGAGGGCTTTGGCCTACAGCAAGCTCTACGACATAGTCATAGTCGGCCACACCCACCATTACGAGATTAGGGAGGTCGGACGTACGATAGTCGTGAACCCTGGAGAGGTCTGCGGCTATTTAACAGGCGTTAGGAGCGTTGCCCTGCTCGACACCAGGAAGAGGGTTGTTGAGATTTTCAACATCGAAACCGGAGAACTGCTGGGGGCCATGAGTCTCTGAGGTGAGCCGATGGACATTCTGACCCCCAAGGAGAGGCACGATGCCGTGGTTTTCATTGGGGTTGATAGAGCTGGGAACGTCGAGTTCGTGAAGGTTTATGCGGTAAGCGAGGAGAAGGCCAAGGAAACGCTGGAGGAGTTCTTCAACGCTAAAGGACTTTTCCCGACCGATTACAGACTCGTTAGCAAGGGGCCAGAGGACGTTTCGGGAAAAGGGGCAATAACAACCAGAAGCGAAGAGAAGCTCAGTTCCTCCCTTGCGAGGCTCGGACTCAGGCTCCTCTCCAACGGCGTTCTCCATCTGGAGGGCAGGAAGGAGGTCTACCAGATAACGCTGGTGAGCGAGAGCCTGTACAGGAGGGCAACGTCAGAGAAAACCGAGAGAAAACTCGAATGGAGGGAGCTGCTGTCCCTCGGTGTTGACACGCTCGTCGAAAACTTAAGGGGAGTCGACATAAGCGAGCTTCTCCCTGAGGGAGCGATTCTGCTCAGGGAACCTCCAAGGGGGAGGGTTGCCGAGCTTCTCTGGGGGGAGAGGGAGAGGCCGGTAATCGTTGAGACGAGGGACGCTTCGAGGTACAGGGATTTTGAGTTTTCACTCTTCGTGAGGATTCCCCCTCTGACAAGGGAGGAGTTCGCGGCGGAGCTGTCCGCGAGACTCGGCCTCGAGGTTTCACCGGATTCAATAAACCTCCCCGAGAAGAGGCTGAACCTGAGGAACGTTGAGGCCGTTACGAGGCTCGTTGAGGCACTCGTGAGAAGGGGTTTGCGGAAGGAGGAGGCCCTGAGAGCAGCCCTCAGGCTTAACTCCTCAGTGCCCTGAAGTAGGCCTTGACGGCTTCCCTGAAGGCCCGGTTGTGCCTGCCGAGAACCGCGTTGACAAGCTCACGTCTTTTCCTGCTCCCGGCCAGGTAGCTCATGAGGAGGCACTCATCAACCGAAAGTTTGTCAAGCTCCTCCGGCTCCTCCCCGGAGAGAACCCTTTCGAGGAGTGGCTTGACCCTTTCGCTCCTCCTCTCGAACTCGAGCCAGTTAACGTTGAGCCTTCCGCGAACCGATATCATCTCGTCAGCCCTTCGGACGTAGTCTTCAATCCTCTTCCCGAGCGGGGACGAGAGGATTCGGGCTATGAAGTCCTCCACGTAGGACATATCGTCGGCGAGCCTCTTTCCGTCAACCACGTCGAGACTTTCGAAGAGCGCCCTCGAAACCAGATAGCACTTGGCGGCGAAGGGAACGTCCGGTACGGTTATTCCCCTTCCGTCCACTATTACACCCTCACCCCTCCACCTTTCAAGGGTCTCGAGCAGCATCCCAAGGGGATAACTGAGGCTCTTGACGCAGAACTCAAGCTCGTCCATGCTCCCACCGGCTCAACTTAATTCGGATTGCCTAAAAGATTTTCGTCATGTTTTTAGGGGATACGGAATAGAGTGTGGAGGTGGTGGGATGATAGAGATTGACGGCTCCTACGGGGAGGGCGGCGGTCAGATACTCAGAACGGCCGTTGCTCTGTCGGTAATCACGGGGAAGCCGGTGAGGATATACAACATCCGGGCCAACAGGCCGAACCCTGGTTTACGGCCCCAGCATCTTCACGGCATTTTGGCCCTGAAGGAGCTGAGCAACGCAAGGGTTAAGGGAGCCAGGGTGGGCTCGACGGTGCTGGAGTTCTGGCCAGGAAAGCCCGAGGCCAAGCACATCAGGGTTCCGATAAAGACCGCCGGCAGTGTGACCCTCGTTCTTCAGGCTTTACTTCCGGCGATGGCCTTCGTGGGGGGAAGCTTTGAGGTAACGGGAGGAACGGACGTTCCCTGGAGTCCGCCAGTGGACTACCTGAGGAACGTTACGCTCTTCGCCCTCGAAAAGATGGGCCTGAAGGTAGAACTGGAGCTGAGGAGGAGGGGCCACTATCCAAAGGGCGGCGGACTCGTCGTCGGAAGGGTCGAGCCGTGGGAGGAGCGAAAGCCAATCACAGCCCTTGAGTGGAACAGAATAAAGAAGTTCGGCGGGATAAGTCACGCAACGAACCTCCCCGCTCACGTTGCCGAGAGGCAGGCGAAGGCGGCTGAGGAGAGGATAAGAGGACTCTACAGTCTGCCCGTTGAAATTGAGCGTGAGGTCTCGCGCTCCCTCGGACCCGGAAGCGGAATCGTCGTCTGGGCCGAGACCGATTCCCTTAGGCTCGGGGGAGACGCCCTCGGAAAGAGGGGCAAACCCGCGGAAGTCGTGGGGAGGGAAGCGGCCGACGAACTTCTCGGCCAGCTGACTTCAAGGAAGGCGGTGGATAAATTCCTCGGCGACCAGCTGATACCCTTCTTGGCGTTCGCCGGAGGGGAAATAGGGGTCGTTGAAATCACCAACCACCTGACGACCAACGTCTGGGTCGTTGAGAGGTTCCTTGGAAAAACTTTCACAGTTGAAGGTGACGTCGGAGGTTCAGGAACGGTAAGCGTCAGAAAACCCAAAGTTGTTTAAAAGTGTGGTGCGGTGGCCGGGATTTGAACCCGGGTCACCGGCTTGGAAGGCCGGTGTCCTAGACCAGGCTAGACTACCACCGCACAGAAGGTGGTGGGGCGAGGGGGATTTGAACCCCCGACACCCGGATCTTCAGTCCGGCGCTCTCCCAGGCTGAGCTACCGCCCCACGCCCAAAGATAAGGGCAAGGAAGAAATTTATAAATCTTGCGGTGGTGAATGAACAGATATGGGCATCAAATCTTCGGCTCGAGGGCGTAAACGGTCTTGTCCTCTCCTATGCCCTCGATGAGACCGCGGTGCCTCCTGACGCAGCTCTCGCATTCACCGCAGTGTATCGGCTTCCCGTCCTCGGTGAAGCCCTTCGGCATGTAGCAGGAGTTGGAGTACTCGTACTTCGCTCCGAGCTCCTTCAAAAGCCGCGCTATGCCCCTCTTGTCGAGGTTTATGAGCGGAGCGACGACCTTCACATCGGCCATCGTTCCATAGCGAAGCATCTCGTTCATCTTCTCGACGAACTCGGGCGTGTTGTCCGGGAAAGTGGCACCTTCCTCAGCGTTGAAGCCGACTATTATGTCCCCTCCTCCGAGTGCATCGAGGAGTGATGCCGCGACCGCTATCAAAACCACGTTCCTTGCCGGAACCCAGACGCTTTTGGCCGTCTCCTTCGCCCTTTCAAAGTCCTCAAGCTCCCGAGCGGTTACCTTCGGCGTCTCCCCGCCGACGAGCGTCGTTCCGCGAAGCTTTGAGAACTCCTCGAGGAAGTCGAGGCGAACTATCTTCAGCGGGACGTCCAGCTCCTTTGAAAAGAACTCGGCAACTCTGTTCGTAACGCGCTCCTCGTTGCTCCCGTAGTTGATGACGAGCATTATGACCTCGTCGTAGTTCTTCTTTGCCCAGTAGAGGCAGGCCGTTGAGTCGAGTCCACCGGAAAACAGCACCACCGCGCGCTTCATTTTTCTCACCCAGCTCAAATCCAATTTTGAAGGCTTAAAGTTTTCCGGAAGTTTGATGTCGCTTGTAGCCTCATTGAGAGCTTCTTCTGTGGTCACTCCTTCATAATTACTCCTCCAGCGCCAGGCCGACTATCTCCTCCACGTTCGAAAAGCCCTCGCTTTCGAGGTAGGCTTCGATGCCCTCGTTGATTTCCCTGAAGACCTTCCAGCCTCTGAGCGAAACGGCAGTTCCAATCTGAAGCGCCGAGGCCCCAGCCAAAAGGAACTCAACGGCGTCCTGCCACGTTGTTATTCCGCCGATGCCTATCACAGGAACCTCAAGAACCCTCGCGAGGTCGTAAACAGCTCTGAGCGCGACGGGCTTAACACCGGGTCCGGAGTAGCCGCCGACGCGGTTGCTGAGGATTGGTTTCCTTGCGTAGATGTCAATTGCAATCGCCTTCAGAGTGTTTATGGCCGAGACGGCATCTGCACCGGCCTTCTCAGCCGCCAAGCCGAGCTTCGTGATGTCGTCTATGTTCGGCGTCAGCTTCGCGATAACCGGC
>NZ_JAMONU010000170.1 GCF_027066465.1 Thermococcus sp. | reverse complement strand
GCTTGTCGTTCAGACTGTTAAGAAGATTCAGGATATAATGGAGAGGGCCAACGTCAGCGTTAGGCTTGCTTACTACCACGGCACCTTAAGCAGGAAGGAAAAGGAGGAAATGCTGGCTAGGATTGAGGGGGAGGATTACGACATACTCGTCACGAGCGCTCAGTGGCTGGCGAGAAACTTTGATGAGAAGCTCAGGGGTAGGCACTTTGATTTTATGTTCGTTGACGACGTTGATGCCTTTCTCAAGGCGAGCAAGAACATAGACCGCTCGCTTTTGTTGCTCGGCTTCACGGAGGAGATTATTGAGAAGGCGTGGGAGATAATCAGGCTGAAGAAGCAGCTCGCCCGCTACTTAAACGGGAACTCCCACGATAAGGATGAGAGGCTCAAGGAGCTCAACTCCAAGATAGAAAAGCTCCAGCGTGAGATTGAGAAGTTCAAACGTAAGAACAGGATAGGACTCATGATAATAGCTTCGGCGACCGGTTCAGCGAGGGGCGACAGGATAAAGCTCTACCGTGAACTGCTCGGCTTTGAGGTCGGTAGCGGAAGGAGCGCGCTAAGAAACGTCGTGGACAGCTATCTAAAGCCGAGCAAAGACGTTAAAGAGCACGTGGAGGAGCTCCTCGGGAAGCTCGGTAAGGGCGGCCTCATATTCGTTCCCATTGACCAAGGGCTGAGCTACGCCGAGGAGCTCGTGAACTACCTGAAGGAGAGGGGCTTCGCCGTTGAACTCGCAAGCTCGAAGAACAAGAAGGCCGTTGAGAAGTTCGAAAACGGCGAAGCGGATTATCTGGTTGGCGTCGCCACTTACTACGGCTCAATCGTGAGGGGACTGGATTTACCCCACCTCATCCGCTACGCAGTCTTCACGGGCGTCCCGAAGTTCCGCTTTAGCATAGACCTTGAGAGGCCCACCATTTACCGCGCCCTCGGTCTGCTCAGCGAGGTTATGGATTTCCTTGATGAGGAAGACAGGAGAACCGCTGAAAAGCTTTACGCAAGGCTAAGAAGGCTTATCCGAAACATTCCACAGTTCGAGCTCCTCAAGATTGAAGAGGCCTTAGCTGAGGGCCTTCCCATTGAGAACGACTTCCACAAGACGGTTCTCAACGTCTTCCGTGAGCTGGTTGAGTTCCTGCGTGATGTTCTGAAGAAAGGAGATGTTCTCAAAAAACTCGCCGAAGACCCCTTCGTCAGCCTTGTGAAGGAAGAAGGTAAGTGGTTCATCGAGATTCCCGACGTTAGAACCTACATTCAGGCAACTGGAAGGACGAGCAGGCTCTTCGCCGGTGGAATAACCAAGGGGCTGAGCGTTCTTATAGTTGACAACGAGAAGGTCTTCAACGGCCTCGTGAGGCAGATGCGCTGGCGCTTCACGGAGTTCAAGATGGTGCCCTTCGAAGAGCTGAACCTCGGGGAAATCCTCAGGCAGATAGACGAGGACAGGGAGAAGGTAAAGCTGGTTATGGAGGGCAAGATAAGCGCCAAGGTCAAGGACCTCGTTAAGTCCGCCCTCATGATTGTTGAAAGCCCCAACAAGGCCAGAACGATAGCCAACTTCTTCGGACAGCCGAGCAAGAGGCGCATTGGCGATTTGGTTGCCTATGAGGTCAGCATAGGAAACAGACAGCTTACGATTTTGGCGAGTGGAGGGCACATGTTTGACCTCGTAACCAACGAGGGCTATCATGGGGTTCTAATAGAGCGTGAGGATGACATGCTCCGCTTCATTCCCGTCTACGATACCATAAAGCGCTGCCGTGACTGCGGCTACCAGTTCGTTGACTGGGAAAAGAAAGGTGTCTGCCCGCGCTGTGGTTCGACAAACGTTCATGATGCCCTTGAGAACATTATTGCGATGCGCGAGATAGCTCAGGAAGTTGACGAGATACTCATCGCGACCGACCCAGATACCGAGGGTGAGAAGATAGCTTGGGACATAAGAAACATTCTCAGTCCCTTTGCCCCCGTTATAAGGAGGACGGAGTTTCACGAGGTAACCCGGCCGGCCATACTGAAGGCAATCGAGGAAGCCAGGGACGTGAACGAGAACCGCGTCGAGGCCCAGATTGTCAGACGCATAGAGGACAGGTGGATAGGCTTCGAGCTCAGCGGTGAGCTGCAGAGGGTCTTCGAGAACAGGAACCTCTCCGCGGGAAGGGTTCAGACGCCCGTTCTCGGCTGGATTATCGAGAGGTATAAAGAGTTCAGCGAGAGCGAGGTTTACTTCCTCGGCCTGACCCTTGAGAACGGCCTTCAGATAACGGTCGAGCTTGGAAAGGACGGTAAGGACGTCGAGCCGCCGGAGTACGTTACGGTTGAGGAGGTCCAGCTCGAGGAGAGGGAGCTTAATCCATCGCCCCCATACACCACAGACGCAATGCTCCGCGATGCATCAACGTTCCTCAAGCTTTCAGCTCCAGAAACGATGCGTTTGGCCCAGGACCTCTTCGAGATGGGTCTCATCACCTACCACAGAACGGATTCAACCCACGTCAGCAACACCGGAATAGAGGTCGCAAAGGAGTATATAACGAGCGAGCTGGGGGAGGAATACTTCAAACCGAGGCACTGGGGAGAGGAGGGCACCCATGAGGCCATAAGGCCCACGAGGCCGATTGACACGGGCAGGTTAATGCAGCTCATCCGCGACGGCATAATCCAGCTTCCTAGGAACCTTACCAGGAACCACTACAGGCTCTACGATATGATATTCAAGCGCTTCATGACTAGTCAGATGATTCCCGCAAGGATTCTCTACGAGAGTGCCGTGATAGACGCGGGCGTTGGAAAGGTTGAGGTTGATGGCTACGTTAAAATAATCAAGGACGGCTGGACAAAACTCAGGAACCCGCCCATGAGGCAGTTGCCGAAGCTTGAGCGCGGAGAAAAGCTCAAGGTCGTTGAGTCCAAGAAGTGGAAGGCTCCAAAGGTGTCGCTCTACACCCAGGGTGATATAATAGCACTGATGAAGGAGCGCGGTATCGGCAGGCCTTCAACCTATGCGAAAATCGTCGAGACCCTCCTCAGAAGGGGCTACGTCGTTGAGACTAGGGGTAGAAAGAAGCTCGTTCCCACAGAGAAGGGCATCAAGGTGTATCACTACCTCATCAGCAAGTACCGCGACCTCGTCAGTGAGGAGAGAACTAGAGAACTAGAGCGGATAATGGATATGATTGAAGAGGGCAAGGCCAACTACCAAGCTGTTCTCAACGACCTCTATGAGGAAATACGCCGCTATATCTACAGTGAATGAGCTTTCCGTAATATTTTGTTCCCCCGAATTGGGGTTATTTTATCCAGTTTTAGCACCAACCTTAACATTGGGGACCAGCTTTTTTGGATGAACCAAAAACCTTAAAACCTTTTAATAGTAAGGGGTGTGCGTCTTGGTGCAAACACAGTATCATTTGAAAAAGTTATTGAGCAATTATCGCATCTATTGAACACAGTCCCTGCGTCATGGTTGGAAAAAGTTTATATGGTATAACATCGAAACTGGAATCAAGGAAATGTGGTGGTGGTAAAAATGGTTAAGGACAGAATGGTAGAACTCCTGCAGGAACACTTTGAGTTGAACCTCTACGAGGCAAGGGCGTACGTGGCCTTGGTCGGATTTGGTGTCCTTACGCCTGCTGAACTGGCCAGCGTTTCTGAGGTCCCCGCCCCGAGAACCTACGACGTCCTCAGGAGCCTCGAAAAGAAGGGCTTCGCCATTAGTCAGCCCGGCAAGGTCAACAAGTATAGGCCCGTTCACCCGGAGAACATACTCGAGAAGTTCATTGAGGAGTGGCAGGAGCGCATAAAGGAGGAGCTTGAGGCCAAGAAGAAGGCTAAGGAGGAGCTTCTCCAGCTGATGAAGCCCCTCATTGAGACCGAGATTCCAAAGTACGGTGTCGAGCGTGTATGGGTCGTCAGGGGCATCAGGAACGCCACTCTCAAGACCAAGGAAATGCTGGAGGAAGTTAGGGAGAGGATTCTGCTGGCAGATGATGGCTACATCGCCATTAACCTCGAGAACGACCTCGTAAAGGCCATTGACAGCGGGGCCAAAGCCAAGATAATAGTTACGAAGTCGGTTTACGACAGGCTGGGTGATTCAAAGATACTGGAGTACGCCAAGAAGGGCAAGCTTGAGCTGAGGGTTCTCGACAAGTTCGACCTTCCGATGCTCATCTGCGACGACGAGGTCTTCTTCGCCCTCGAGGACATGGCGGCGAGGTACTTCAACTACGAGACCCAGGTGTGGATTAAGGACTTCAGGATTAAGGACTTATTTGAGGCCAAGTTCAACGAGTACTGGGAGAAGGCCAAGGAGATTTGATTTCTTCCCTTCTCTTTTACTGAGGACTAGCGTTTTCTAAAGAGCAACGGGGCCAAAGCGAGTAATCCAATCAGTCCGGGTCCGCAGATGTTTTTTCTGGTTTTTGCTGATGTTGGGGCTGTCGTGTTTGGTGCTTCGTTCGTGGTGTGAATTGTGGTGTTTTTCTGAGCGCTCGTCTGGGTTGCAGTCCCGTTCGAGGTGGCGTTTTCTGGGGCAACAATCGGCTTGCAGAAGGTTACGTTAACGATTTTAACGCTACCCGGAAACCAGAAGCCGGTGAGGTTTTCGGTTGCGTTGATGTAGAAAAGCGTCACGTTTTTCACTTGGCCGTCCTTTTCGAGGAGGAAGTAAACCGGAAGCTTTGAGTAAGAAGGTATCGCCAAGACAGAACAGCAGTTTTCGGGTTTCGTAATACTTGAATTTACGCTAACGAAGATGTAGGCTTTAAAAGGCCCGTAGTCAGGAGAAGGCAAAAACTCACTCGGAACTACAATTTTCCAGCCGTTTATTGTCCCGTTGATCGCCATTACCGGAATAGCGCGGAAAGTAATGTTAGTCTGTTCAACGCAGAAGTTCTTTAGGTTGAGACGGTAAACGTAATCTCGATTAAAACTTTCATCGGTTTCTGGAGAATAAGTTGAGACGCTTACGTTAACATACCAAGAGCCGTTGGCGTAGTAAACCCAGTTGAAGTAAACGTAAGTTATGTTCTTTGAGGCATAGGAAGGCAGAGATTTTTTCAAAGCAGGGGTAAAGTTGAGAAGGTAGAGCGCAGAACCGTTGTAATAGAGCAAGTAATCGTATACCTCATACACCTCCTGCCAGCAGTTTCCTGCCATGTCACACGTGTTTCCCATGTTGTCGATTTCGGCGTTGATTAACGCTACTGTCCCGTTGGAGTAAACCTTGTAGCTAATTAGGTAGAGAAAGCCATTCAGTTCCACGGAATAGACTGCCGATACCATTGGGGCAAAAAGGAGGAGAAGTAAGAGAGGAATCACCAGTCTGGACACTTTGACCTCACCCTGTCGATGGTATCACCATTACTGGATAGTGTTTAGTTATATAAAAAACTATTTGATTGTCAAAATTGTAACATATTCCATCAAAAACACAGAGTAAAAAACCAGTTGGTAGGGCCACTTCCAAATATAAAAGTTGGAGGAGGTCAGACGTACTTGAACTCCTGCTCCAGCTCGTCCTTCTCCTTTATCTTCCAGTAGAGCTTTCCGTCCTTCTGGTAGCTCTCAACCTTCCCGCTCTCGGCGAAGCGTAGGAGGTAGCGTCTTACCTCCATTGGATTCAGTCCCGTTTCCTCGGCGATTTCTTCAACGGTTTTCGGGCCGCTTTCAAGTGCCTTGAGGACCTTCACGTTTTTCATTTTCCTCCCTCCAGTGCCTTGTACCTTTCCAACAGGTTAATTATAAGCTCCATAACCCTTAAGTGTTTCTCAAGTTCATCAACGTCATCGGGCAGGGAGTTGGCCAGTTCGGTGAGCTTCTCCATGAGCCTCTCCTCAATGCCTTTCATCTCCCTGAGCTTCTCCTTCCTTCTGTGCTCGCAGACCGGACAGAAGACCCTCCCGTCCTTTTCGAAGAGGGGCGAGCCGCATTTGGGACAGTGTTTGTCAAGCATTTTGGCACCGGACAGCATCAGGGGGAGTATTATTTTTCTAATCTCCTCGTCGCTCACGCTCATTTCACTCCCTCCCGAAGTAGCTGGAACACCTCAAAGAGCGCCTTTTTTCCGAGCCTGGAGCGCCGTAGCCTGTCCGAAACCTCCG
The DNA here is from genome assembly GCF_027066465.1 of Thermococcus sp. Taxonomy (GTDB): domain Archaea; phylum Methanobacteriota_B; class Thermococci; order Thermococcales; family Thermococcaceae; genus Thermococcus. Next base: position 649 of record NZ_JAMONU010000170.1, on the reverse strand, counting down.
CTATGTCAAAGGCTATAATCCTGAAGTTCTCCCTTATTGCCTCGAGGATTTCCACGAGCTCTTCGAGGGTAAGCTCGCCGTGCTGAAAGCGAGCTATCTTGTATTCGGGTCTGAGGACGTCCATATCAACGGTCAGGTAAATCTCGTCACCGAGGTAGGCTTTGGCCTCCTCGATTATCTCGTCAATTGAATTCGTCTGAAAGTTCTTGTAGGCCCTCCACTTTCCCCTCACCCGTCTGCTCCTCAGCGTTGCGGGGTATATCTTCACCCTTCTCGTCCACAGCTGGGTTCTCTCCGTTGTTGGAATCATGAGAACGGGAGCCATCACAGCTGCCCTCCCGATTAACCTTCGCTCGAGGGCGTAGGCAAGCCAAGAACCGTGGTCAAGGTAATCGTGCATCAAATCCGTGTGTGCGTCAACGCTGATTAAACCTCTCGGCCTGAGCTTTTCCACAATCCCGTAGGTTGCGAGGTGTTCCCCAACTATGTAGGCCTTATCAAGGGGAACCCGCTCCGGGAGAAGCTCGACCCTGCTGGCTTCGACTATAACGTAGTCCTCAATCAGCTTGTTCCTTTTCAGGAGCTGAAGCGTGTAGAGGACGCCGTCGCGGTTCGGTTTCTCACCGAAGGGAATGAAGGTAACCATTAT
>NZ_JAMONU010000169.1 GCF_027066465.1 Thermococcus sp. | reverse complement strand
AAAACAAGCTCATACTCCCGTTCACCAAGTTGCTCATCTACCCCAAGGCCATAGACGCCTACGACCTCCTCAAGTGTGGCGCCGACCCCAACGGGATGAAGCCGATAAACGGCTTCTCGGAGCTTGCACACCTCTACGGTTTTAAGCCCGACACAGGGGTTCTCAGGCAGCTTGGACTCAAGAAAAACGGGTACATTGTTATGAGAACGGAGCCCGTTAAGGCCAACTACTTCAACGGACCTGAGAAGAGCGTTCTCGAGGACGTGATACCCCTTCTTCCGGAGATGCCGATAGTCCTGTTCCCAAGAACCGAAGAGCAGAAAAAGAGGTTTGAGAGGTTTGATAACGTCATAATCCCCGAAAGGCCCCTTGACAGCCTCAGCCTTCTCTACCACGCGAGGCTCATGATAGGCGCGGGCGGAACGATGAACAGGGAAGCGATAGCCCTCGGCACGCCAACGATATCCACGTACCCGGGCAAGCTTCTGGCGGTTACCAAGTGGCTCGTTGAGCTGGGTCTTGAGTTTCACTCGACAGACCCGGTTGAGGTCGCCGATATCGCCGAAAAGCTGACCTTCCTCAACGGGAGTTACAGGAACTACCTGAGAAGTGTTGTCTCAGGCATGGAGAACCCGATGGAAGTAATACTGAGGGAGATAGAGGCCTATGAAGAGAGCGGCAGTTTTGTAACGTCACCCGATTCCGGCGACCTTTGGAGTTATGTAGGCCTCGATGAAAGCCGCAAGCAGGAGCATGGCAACGGACACGAGGTAAAGCTTTAGCGCAACCTTCATTCCCTTTTTGAAGCCGTGCCCCGGGTTTTCCGCCCTTCTTATCTCCCTGTACCAGAGTATTCCTCCCGTTCCGGCGAGGATAAACGCCGGGATTTCCACAACACCATGGGGAACGAGCGCGAGGGCTATCTTCTCGAGCGGAAAACCCTTCCTTCCGAAGTAGCCAACGACAATCCCAACGACGAGCCCGTTGAATCCAACCATCAGCCACGGCCCTATTCCAAAGAACAGGCCGGAGAGAGTTACCATGGCTGCGACCGTTGTGTTGTGAAGGAATATCCTGAGGAAATTCTGAAAGGGAGAAGGCGACAGCGTTCCTATGCTCTGGGCTATCCTCTCAACGAGCTTCCCGACGGTTGATGTGTCCGCCACCGCCCACGCTGTTCCTACGAACAGGCTCAGGAAAAACGCCCCAAGGAGCAGACCAAACGTTCTCCTTATTTCACCCAACACCCTTCACCCTTTGATAGCTTTCTTGAGGGCAATCTTGAAGTCCTCAACGTTCACGTAGGGCATCTCCACGTCGAGACGCATCGCGAAGAACTCGTCGATTATGTGCTCAAGCTCCTCTATCCTGTGCCCCTCGAGTCGTTCCTCAAGTTCGTGTATCGTTTCTTCAGGATGCACGAAGAAGTCTCCCGTAATCTTAACGTGCTCGGCAACGCCGTTCTCCTCGTCGAACTCAATCCTTATGAGACCCTTCTTGGCCTTGTGCTCACCGATGTGGTGCTTCATACCCATCCCCGTTGTAAACTCGCGGGAGAACTTTTTAAAGGTTAGGTAGTAGTGCCGGCGGTGGTGAAGATGGTCTATAAGGAGATACAGGAGAGGGCGAGGCTTTCCCTACAGAAGGCACTGGACGAGATGCTCACCGAGGCCGGAAAGGAGTGGAGCGGTGAGATAGTCTTTGACGATACGCCAAGCCTTGAGCTCGGCGACTTCGGAACGGCCATAGCGTTTCAGCTCGCGAGGGTCTTTCGAAAGGCCCCGAAGCTCATAGCGGAGGAACTCGTCGAGCGAATCGAGAAGCCCGAGGGCATAGTCGAGATTAAAGCGGTTAACGGCTACATCAACTTCTACGTTGACTACTCCTACTTCGGGCGCGAGCTGGTTAGGGAAATCCTTGAGAAGGAAAGCACCTACGGTGAGAGCGAAATCGGGAGGGGTAAAAAGGCCATCGTCGAGCACACCTCAGTCAATCCGACCAAACCGCTCCACATGGGGCACGCGAGGAACGCGGTTTTGGGCGACACGATGGCGAGAATAATGAGAAAGCTCGGCTACAAGGTTGAAGTTCAGAACTACATCGACGACCTCGGAGTGCAGTTCGCGCAGGTTCTCTGGGGCTACCTCAACATGAAGGAGGAGCTCGAAAGGATTGAGGCAGAGCTGAGGGAGAAGGGCCTGAAGGAGGACTTCATAGACCACGTCATGGGTCTGCTCTACGTGGAGGTTAACAAAAAGCTTGAGGAGAACCCCGAGGTGGATAAAGAGGTTCGCGAGCTCATGAAGAAACTCGAAGAGGGAAACAACGAGATAGCCGAAATCGGAAGAAAATTGGCGGAGCGCGTCGTTAAAGCTCAGATGCTCACAACCTACAGAATGGGCATCGCCTACGACCTGCTCAGCTGGGAGAGCGACATAATGCGGAGCGGAATCTTCGAGGAGGCCTACCAGCTAATCGAGTCCAACGAGAACTTCTTCTGGGGGAAGGAGGGCAAGTACAAGGGAGCGTTTGTAATGGACCTCAGAAAGCTCTTCCCTGACATGAAGAACCCGTTTCTGGTTCTCAAAAGGAGCGACGGAACGGCAACCTACACCGGCAAGGACATAGCCTATCACCTCTGGAAGTTTGGCAAGGTGAAAGCTGATATGCTCTACAAGCTCTGGGACAGGGTTGAGAACCACGAGACGTGGACAACTGCCCCTGATGGCGAGGAAATGCCCGGCAGGTTCGGCAGGGGGGACATCGTGATAAACGTCATCGGAGCGGAGCAGAGGCACCCCCAGATGGCGATTAAGTACGCTCTCCAGCTCCTCGGCTTCAAGGAAAGCGCGGAGAACTTCCACCACCTGGCCTACGAGCACGTTGTCAGACCAGAAGGTAAGTTCTCGGGCAGGAGGGGAACGTGGGTCGGCTTCACCGTAGATGAGGTCCTCAACGAGGCCGTTCAGAGGGCGAGGGAGCTGGTCGAGGGGAAGAACCCGAACCTAAGCGAAGAGGAGAAGGACAGGATAGCCGAAGCGGTTGGAGTCGGCGCGGTTCGCTTCAACCTCGTCAAGTACAGCCCGGACAAGGTCATAACATTCCGCTGGGACGATGTGCTCAACTTCGAGGGGGAGAGCGCGCCGTACATACAGTACGCCCACGCCCGCTGTGCCTCAATCCTGAGGAGGGCAGGGGAGAGCGGAGTCGAGACCGACTGGAAAGCTTTGCTTGAAAAGGCCGACTTCTCGAAGCTCACCCTCCGCGAGAAGGAGCTCATAAAACTCCTCGCGGAGTTCCCGAAGGTAATAGAGAGCGCGGGCAGGGACATCAAGCCTCACCTGATTCCGGCCTACCTCAACGAATTGGCCTCGCTCTTCAACAAGTTCTATATGGACCACCCGGTGCTTAAAGCTGAAGAGGGAATTAGAGAAGAGCGCCTGCTCCTCGTTCTGGCGGTCAAGCAAGTGCTCAGGAACGGACTGGAGCTACTCGGCATAGAGGCGCCGGAGAAGATGTGAGGGTTATCCCCTATTTCTCTTCTACACTACAGCTGGCTAAGTATCGCCCCCGATACTAAGTATCGGTACCGGTACTTAAAGGTTCCCAAAACGATGTATAATTTCGTTGCATCATTTGGTTGAGCGAATCGAGGGGAAAATTAAAATATCATGCCCGAAAGAATTTGAAGCGGTGGGAACATGGAGAGGGTAAGCGACACTAACGTGCGGTATGTTATGGAGGAGCTTGAGCGTCTGAAGGTGGAAATCCAGCGTCTTGAGGCTATGCTGGTTCCCATTATGAGGGCTGAACTCTCCGATGAAGAAATTGAGGAGATAGAGAGGGAGGCAAGAGATTTCAAGGAAGAGGACTGGATTGACGCGGACGAGCTTGAGCGGATTCTGGAGGAGGACTCATGACTTTCGAGGTCAAAATAAAGAAAGAGGCAGTTAAGGCTCTGAAGTCCTTACCAAAGGCCAACCTCAGAAAATTTCTGGAGTTAAAAGACGCACTTAGATATGAGGCGGTTCCTAGGGACAGATTTGATATAGTCAAACTTAAAGGCTCCGGAGACCTTGATATTTATCGTGTTAGAATCGGCGAATACCGCATTATCTATTCTGTGAACTGAAAGGCTCATAGGATTCTAATCCACAAGGTTAAGAAAAGGGAGGACGCCTACAAGTAGCTCAGTGAATCTTGTACCTCAGGAACGCGCCGAGGCCTCCAAAGGCCTTGTAGAACTGCTGGCCCTCCTCGGTGTCGAGGGAGATTATCTCCACGTTCGAGCCGGCTTCCTCGGCCATCTTGATGAGCTCCTCCGCGACGTCCCACTTCTCGAAGGTTATGTTCTGACTGCCGCACTTCGGGCAGTGGGTCAGCTTCTTCTTGTAGACGTGGAACTCTCCCTCGCTCATCGTTTTCTCCTCGCTCCAGCCGCAGTTGTTGCACTTGGCCTTGACGCGGACCTTGTCGTAGCCCTCGCTGATGAGGAGCGTATCAACGGCGCCTAGCTCGAGGGCCTGGCGAACCTCCTTCTCACCGTAGGTTATCATCCCCGTGTCCTTGACGAGGTGCTTGAAAAAGTCTTGAATAAGCTTCTTTTCCTTTACGGCCTCGTGGTCTTTGAGAATGTCACTGGCCTTCTCCACAAGCTCCCTTAGGCCGTACTCGCCGTGGTAGCTTATGTCTACGACGCCAATAATCTTCTTCTTGAGCTCGTGGTGGAGATAGTCACCCTCAACGAACTCCTCCTTGGTCGGTCCGGGACCGCCTATGATGATTCCCCTCAGCTCACCTTTCTCAAGGAGCGGGAGAAATGCCTGATTGGCGTGCTCGCCGATGCGCTTCATGAACTCGTGGGTTTCCTGCTCGCGAATTCTCTCGTAACGCCTCGCCGACTGACCTCCGGCCCTTGTCTTTCCGGGAACGTTCGAGGTGAGCTCGTCTATGACCTCAATCCTCTTGCCCCGGAGGAGCCCGATGGTGGCCTCGTTCTTCTCGACGGTTATGAGACCGTACGCATCTTTAACGCGGAGCATCTCTTCGAGAGGTTCGGTGACAAAAGTTTGGTCACATCGGTAGAGGCGAACCTTAAGCGGTTCGGGCGGAACTATTGCCCAGAGTCTTATGTCGCTTACCCCCTCCTGCTCGCTGACGTTGCCGACGAAAAGGGCGAGGCCGTTCTCTGGAGTTTTTCGGTAGAGCTTGAGGTGTTGCATGGCCCTCTCAAGCGCTCCGAGAACGTTCTTTCGAGTTGACTTGCTCTTGATGTTCTGGGCCGTTCCGTACTCCTCGCGGAGTTGCTGCATGACCTTGTTGATGTCGTAGCCGGCCGGGATGTAGAGGCTCACGAGCTCAGTTGCTCGACCTCGATAGCTTTTGAGTTCCTCAACCTTCTTCTTCAGCTCGTACATTTCAGCGGATTTATGAGACATGAACGTTCACCTCCAAAACTTTTGACCTATATAACTGGGCAGAGTAGGCCCGTTATAAATGTTTGGGGAGGAGATACACAGAAGAGCCCTAGGATATCCTTTCGAGGGTTTCTCTCGCTATCTGGCCAAGGGGAATCCACTTCTTGCCCTCAAAGGGCAGAACTACCTTATCCTCAACGTTCACGAGTTCCTCAACTAGGGGCTTGAGTTCCCTAAGTCCAAGCTCACCTATGACAACGAGCAGGAAGCCTTTCTGGTCCTTTGTTCCCTCTCTCAGGCTTTTCTTTATCTCCTCAACAATCCATCCACGATATCTGCCGACGATTTCTGGGTATTCTTTGATGAGGCCGTAGGCGAGCATCATGGCGTTTTCTCTGATGTACGGGTTCCTGCTGTGGACGAAGTTCATAAGTTTTTTGAAGGATTCTTCGTTTATGTATTCCTTCAGGACGTTCTTGTCGGTTTCAAGAATCTGCGTGATTGTTAGCAGTGCGTCGCCTACTATGCCCGGGTTCTGGTCGTCGAGTAGTTCGAACAGCGCCCTCATCGTCTTCTTGTCTTTGAGGGCTTCCTGAACGAGTAAGTCGAACTGTCCGTTCTCAAGCATCTCTCGAACCTTCTTCTTTTTGGAACCAAAGCCGAAGAGCGGCATTTTTCTCACCTTTCTACTATTTTCCATCACTTTTATAAATATCTTTTGCCATTCCAATCTTTGATGGGCTTTATGGCTAAATCAGTTTCGTTCACGGAGCTTGAAATCAGGATTGGCCTTACTGCTATCCTTCTATCCCTGTCGGTCGTGTTTCACAGCTCATACGCGGCTTTCTTTGTGCCGGCCATCCTGGGCTTTAACCTTCTCAGATATCTTCTCCCCAAAGAGCGCTCCCTTTTTGAACTGCTCTCCCTTAGTCCCGCTGTGGGCTTCTCGGTTTTGATAATATTGTTCTACGTTAGTAGCCTTCTTGGGGTTGGGGTTAAAGAAGCCGCAACCTTTTACACTCTTATTGTCATTGTTTCGAACTTCCTTCCCTCAAGCGGGAGAGGCTTTAACGTCCCTCTCAGGGACGTTTTGAAGTTCCTCCTTCCAATCACAGCGGTCGTTTTGGTGCATTTCATTGCGTATACCTACCCAACGGACAACGTTGATAACTTCTTCCATGCGGTTAAGATTCGATACACACTTCTCTCGAACTCCATGTTTCCCCAAGGGGCGCCGTTCCCCTCGGTTAGGGGGTACCCCGGAGGCTATCACGCCGTAGTGTCGTATATGGTTATCCTCACAAAATCAACGATACCCTTGGCCATGAAAGACTTTCGGGTTC
>NZ_JAMONU010000168.1 GCF_027066465.1 Thermococcus sp. | reverse complement strand
GGGCTCAGTCCGGTGCTCCTCCGCCACTGGTCGGGATGCTCCCTGGCTATTATCATCAGGGGTGTGCCGAGGTAGGACTTCAGGGCCTTGAGAAGCGTCAAAGCGTCTCTCCTTGAGCCTACTATGCCCGCCACTGGAAGGGGACAGAGGGGAACCGGCTTCCTCCTTGCCCTGTGCCTGACCTCGACCTTCTCCAGCAAACCAAGGGCCGAGTTAGAGAGCAGAAGGTAGCTGGCGGTAACAGAAACGGCCTCAAGAACCCAGAAGCTTGGCCCGTAGAGAACCATCAGGAATATGGCAAGTCCCCCTATTATTCCAAACAGGAAAAAGGACACTATAAGGGTAGCCGCAAGCCTCTTTATCGGCCTTGTGTGCCTCTGATACTCGCGGTACGATTTCATCATGCCGTATATCCCGATGAAAATCAGCATAACCCCAGTGAGGTACAGCAGACCGGGGCCCCCCAGCACGTTACCACCAAGCTTACTCAACCTTCATGCACAAAAACTTTTCTAACGCCAGTAGGGTTCACGCATTATAACTGCCTTTTTCAGAATCTCAACAAGCTCCCAGTCCGTCGCGCCGCTTCTCATGGCGCTCAAAAAGTCTATGAGGTCGTCGTTCCTCAGCAGGCAGGTCTTGAACTTTCCGTCAGAGGTAACCCTCAGGCGCGTGCAGTTGGCGCAGAAAATTGTGTTGTGCATCGCCCTAACGACCTCGACCTCGGCTATTCCGTAGTCCGTTGGGATGAAGTACTTCCTCCGCCTGTGCATTCTCCTCTCGCGGATTTCAACGGCCTTTCTCTCAAGTTCCCTCTCAACCGGCTTGAGGGGATAGAAGTACTTCCGGAAGAATGCCGTCTCCGTCATCTCCCTCGGCGCCTCAAGCTCTATGAGCTGAAGCACCGTCCCGGTTCTCGCGGCAAATTCAACCATGTCCCATATTTCATCCTCGTTGAGGCCCCTCATGACCGTCATGTTGAGTTTGACGGGGGAGAGATATTTTACAGCCTCCTCGATGCCTTCAAGAACGACATCCAGCATGTCAACCCCGGTGATTCTTTTGTAAACCTCCGGTTTGAGGCTGTGGAGCGAGACGTTCACCCTGTCGAGTCCAGCCCTCGCGAGTGGCCTGGCCAGCTCTTTGAGCTTGCTCCCGTTGGTTGTCATGCTGAGGTCTATCACGTACGGCTTTATCCTCCTAACGATTTCGATGATATCCTCCCGAACGGTTGGCTCACCGCCGGTCAGCTTAACCTTCCTTATTCCAAGGCGCGAGGCTATCCTTACTATCCTCTCTATTTCCTCGGGTGTCATTTCGTTTTTAGCTGAAAACCGCTGACCTTCTCTGTGGCAGAAGAAACAGCGGAAGTTGCAGTCCTGCGTGAGCGAAATCCTTAGGTTCGTCACTGGCCGGGCAAAGCGGTCGTAGAGCGTCATGGCAACACCTTAACTCGATACACGAGCTTTTAAAAAAGGCTTTCGGGTAAGCGTTTCTGTTTAACACAGGACATCGAAAAGTAAAAGTAGTCCGAGTCCCAAATCCCATGGGGGTAGTTCTCATGGACGTGGAAGAACTCAGGAGAAATCTCGCGGAGCTTGAGGCTCTCCACTCCTCTTTTGAAAGCTCCTTCTCAAAAATCTACGATGAGATGACCTCGGAGGAACTGGAGGGTTTGATACGGGAACTGCATCGAATTTCCTCGAGGAAGCTCGAACTGTCATCCGTCATCTACAAGGAGCTGTCCAAGTTCGGGGGTCGGCTCGAAGAGCTGGCGAAGGAGCTGTACAGAAACGAACACCAGATGAAGTTCCGGCTGGAAGAGCTGCTGTCCCTCTTGGCGAGGGACGATTACCCCTCGAGAACGCGGTTCAAGGCGTCCTTTGACAGGCTCGTTCAGTTTCACCGGCTCTACGATTACGCGGTTAGGAAGGCCATAAGCGAGCTTGGGGGAGAAGTGGAAGGACTTTCATTCCTAAGCGAAAACCACAAAAAGGTTCCCGTGAGCATACTTGAGGAGATAAGGAAAACACGGGCGCTGGAAGAAAAGCTCGAGAGCCTTGTAAAATTCGTTTACAGACTTTACGCTCATCCCTCAGACGTTTACAGAGTTGAGCATGCCCTCATGGAGTGGCACGCGAAGGGGTTGCTCTGGGTGGAAGCGAGGAACGTGGAGAAGCTCAGCGGAGTGAGAGACGCTGAGGAAATCCTTGAGGGGTTGGCGCTCATCGGAGTGGTGGAGAAGAAGAGAAGAGGTGGTGAAAGTGTCTACAGACACAGGGCTTACGGTTAGGATTAGGGGAATATACAGCACCGCCCTGACAAAGCTCTTCCTCGACAGGGGCTTCGGCATAAGCCAGCCGAGCAACAAGATTGTTGAGCGCTTCGGCCTCGAAAAGACCTACGATGAGTTCGACGTTGACATCTACGACAAGAAGGACAGACACGGGGTTGTCCTCGTTGGAAACGCGGTTGAAGAAGCCAAAAGGGTCCTTGAAGATGAACTGATTGACGTCTTTTTTAGGAGGCTTCCGTATCAGCTTTACGGAATATACAAGGGCCTCGTTGTTAAGGTGGATGAGAAGTTTGTTTACGTGGACATAGGAAGTGCCATAGGGACCCTTCCAAAGAGCGAACTGCCCAATGCCAGAGAAGGGTTTGAGGTTCTCGTTCAGGTGAAGAAGCACAACCTGCTTCCCCAGCTCAGCACAACCCTAACCGTCCCGGGCGACTACGCGGTGCTGATTCCAAAGCCGATAGGCGCGCAGAGGCACGTGAAGATTTCGAGGAAGATAAGGGACAACCAGGAGCGCGAGAGGCTCAGAATCCTCGGCCTGAGCATAGACCTCGGTGAGTGGGGAATCCTCTGGAGAACGGCAGCAGCCTACAAGGACTGGAACACCCTGAGGGACGAGATAGTCCGCCTGTCAAAGCTAGCCGACAGACTGGCCAAGGCCGACACGTACTTTGCCCCGTCGCTCATCATAGAGGGCAGGAACATCTACGAGGTCGAGTTCGGCGGCGGTGCCAAGAAGAAGCTCGACGAGATAAGGAACAGGGTCGTCCCGACGGTTGAGGGCCACCACCAGCTCAAGGCGAAGGACCCCGAGCTCGGCTTCGCGGTTGAGATAGCGGAGGGAATCCTCGCCAAGGTTCCCGGCCAGAGGGCCAAGGTGAACCAGGGCTTCTGGGAGGCTTTAATAGAGAACAAGGGACCGAGAAAGGGCTGGCTCTTCAGCCTCGACCACGTCAAGCCCGACGGCCAGAGGATAAGGATTGGGCCGGGGGAGGTAGTAGAGGTAAGCCACAACCCGCTCAAGGTCACGATAAAAAGGCACCTCAAGCCCGGCAAGTTCTACGACGGCCTCGACCTCCCGATAGAGTTCGGCGACTACGCCATAACTGAAATCGAGGCCGGCAAGTGGTGGTTCGTGCACAGGTATTACGACAAGAACGGCAACCTGAAGGGCGAGTACTACAACATCAACACGCCGGTCGAGATTTACCCCGATGGAGCGCGCTACGTTGACCTCGAGGTTGACATCGTTAAATGGCCGGATGGAACGAAGGAGATAATCGACAAGGAGAAGTTGGTAGAGCACTACGAGGAGGGCATAATTACAGAGAAGCTCTACAAGGCCGTGCTGAGGATTACGCAGGAGGTCTACGAGAGGATTTGAAGGGTTTCCTTTTTGTTTATCATCCTTGTTGAATATTACGGCTTCAATATTTAGGTAATATCTCACTCACCAACGTCCTCTATTCCCTTCTCCGTAATCCTGAAGTAGACCATAACCCCCTCCGGGCGAATGCGGTGCCTTTCGAGGATGGCCAGCCTTAAGCCCGGCTTGGGGAGCTTATCGAGGCGGAGTATGTCCTTACAGCGGTAGCCGAGGGTTTGTTCCGCCACTGGCCTCGTCCTTTCGAGCCTGCTGTCGTAGTGCACCTGGTTGATTACGAGAACGGGGATGTTCCTCTTCCTTGCAATCCACAGGAGGACCTGTAGCTGTCTGCTCAGGTCTGTTAAAAGTCCGGTTCTGTTCTCCTCCGCTCTGTAGTGGGCCGTTATGGAATCAACAACGACCAGCGAGAACGACTCGTCAACGACTTTCTTGAGGGAGCCTATAACCCTTCTCTGCTCCTTAAAATCAGCGGGAGTGAAGAGAATGAAGCGCGACAGAACCTCATCGGGGTCGAGGTTTCTGGCTTCTGCCATCTGCTTCAGCCGTTCGGGAGAAAAGCCCCCCTCCGTGTCCACATAGGCAACCTTTTTACCGCTCAGAATTCCAGTTTGAACCGCCAATGTCGTCTTCCCTGTTGCGTAGGGGCCGTAAATCTGCGTGAGCACCCCAGGGGCGAATCCGCCGCCGAGCAGTTCGTCGAGCTTCCGCGAGCCTGTTGAGAGCATGCCTTTCCCTCAGAAGGACATCTCTTCATAGAGCCTCGGCACTTTAACTAGAACCCAGACGCGCCTTCTCCTCAGCTCCTCCGCGAGCTTTCCGGGTTCTGCTTCACCATAGACGCCGTAGTGCATAGGAATGACGACCCTCGGTCTTATGTCCTCCACGATGTGGGCGGCCTCCCTCTCGTTGGCCGTTGAGCGGCCGCTTATCGGAACGAGAAGTATGTCAACCTTGCCGCGAAGCCTCTGAAAGGCAGGCGTTGCGTAGGTGTCGCCGGGGTGGAAGAGCCTCTTGTCCCCTTCAATCAGGTAGCCGAGGGGATACTGACTGGAGGGATGCTCAACGTATACTGCTGTAACCTTCACGCCGTTTTCAAGCTCCATCGTTTGCCCCGCCTCGATTTCTTTAACTCGAGTAACACCATCCGCCACCGCCATCAGGTAGACCTGCTTCGGTCCAACAACGGTCGCTCCCCTGAGCCTCGAGAGCAACTCGACCTTCCCGTAGTGGTCGGTGTGTTCGTGTGTTATGAATATGTAATCCACTTCCCCAATCCGGTCATCGTCAACCTCCGGGTAGGGGTCTATGAGTATTTTCACTCCCTTCGTTTCAATCCAAAAGCAGGAATGACCGTACCAGATGACCTTCATCGGTTCAACCTCCTCCAATGCCTTTAGGTTAAGCGGACTTAAAGTTTTCCCAGCGTTGGTTTTATTAAGCTCGAAACATACTAAAGACGATGGCGATGGAGAGGAGGAAGGGTCTCATCGTTAGGGAACCGTACGCGAGCCTAATCGTTGAGGGGAAGAAGGTTTGGGAGATTAGAAAGACGAGAACGAAAATCAGGGGAGAGATTTTGATAATCAGCAATGGAAAAGCCGTTGGAAAGGCCGAACTCGTCGACGTGCTCGGACCGTTCACACCCGAGGAATTGGCGAAGCACGAGGACAAGCACCGCGCGAGTCTCAGTTTCCTGAGAGAGTACTCCAATGGAAAGCCGCTCTACGCATGGGTGTTCAGGAACGCCGAGAAGTTCGGGAGGCCCAAGGATGTAGAGATGGCAAAGGGGGTTCAGATATGGGCCAACGTGGTGGTCAAAGATGAATAGGCGCTACTTTTTCCCTCCCCTAACGTGGCCGTTCCTAGTTCTGATTACCGCCATCTTCGTTCTGATTTTCATGTTCTTCTCGAGTGCAGTCCTGCTCGCCTTCGACAGACTCGGCATTCCCCCGCAGGTTGCGATAACCCTTTTCGCCGCGGCGCTCGTGGGAAGCTTCATAAACATCCCCATAGCAGAGGAGGTCACCTACGAGCCGGTAATCCGGGTAAGGGAGGTTGGATTCTTCGGCGTAATATACCCCGTCCCGTACTTTGACTGGGAGGAGCGCAAGACCGTTATAGCCGTCAACGTCGGAGGGGCGCTCGTTCCCCTGAGCGTGGTTGTATACGAGGTTGTGAGGCTGATTCACCTCCACCAGTACCACCTCCTCCTCAACACCCTCCTCGCGGTTTTCATAGCGTCCCTCCTAAGCAACGCGGTTGCAAGGCCCGTCAAGGGTCTCGGCATTGCAATGCCCTCCCTCTTCCCTCCGCTGATAGCGGTTCTCCTGGGATGGGTTCTGGGCGATGGGAATCCCACCGTGGTCGCCTACGTGAGCGGAACCCTCGGCGTTCTCATAGGGGCAGACCTGATGAACTGGAACAAGATAAAACGCCTGGGAGCGCCGATGGTCAGCATAGGCGGTGCTGGAACCTTCGACGGAATCTTCCTCGCGGGAATAATTGCCGTTCTTTTGGTATAACGGTGGATTTATAAGGCGGATATTAAACAGAAAGCTGGCAAGGGGGTGGCGCTCATGTTCGTCATTGGAAGCGGGGGAAAGCACCTGGAGGGAGAGCTTAGGGAACTCGGAGGGGAAATTATAGAGGTCGAGCTGAGGAAGTTCCCCGACGGGGAGAAGTACGTTCGGGTTCTCGGTTCCGGCGAGGAAGCAACGGTCGTCAGCTCTACCTTCGCACCGCAGGACGAGAAAATCGTTGAGCTGCTCCTCATCGGGGACGCCCTTCGCGAGAAGGGCTTCAAAAAACTCCGTGCCGTAGTTCCCTACTTCGCCTACAGCAGGCAGGACAGGGTTACGAAGGAAGGGGAGCCTGTGAGCGTGAGGGCCGTGATGAAGGCTCTCGGCCTCTACTACGATGAACTCTACATCTTCGACCTCCACAACCCGGAAACCCTAAGGTTCTTCCCGGGAAAGGCCGTTAACGTATCCCCGGCGAGGGTCATAGCGGACTACTTCCGCGAGAAGCTCGGCGAGGGCATAGTCCTTGCACCAGACAGGGGGGCGCTTGGAAGGGCGAGGGCCGTTGCGGAGGAGCTTGGCCTTGAGTACAGCCACTTCGAGAAGAGGAGGGTTTCCCCTACTGAAGTTGAGATGAGACCGGTTGATATAGA
>NZ_JAMONU010000167.1 GCF_027066465.1 Thermococcus sp. | reverse complement strand
AACGGCTCTCCGGCGAGCCTCTCGACCTCGGCAAGGCCTCTGACCTCGGCTTCGGCCTTCAGGCGGGCGATCTTCTCCCGGAAGGTCTTCATCTCACCCTCAAGCTCCTCAACCTTCTCGAGTTCCCTCTCGGCGCTTTCGATTTCCTTCAGCTTATCCCTCAGCTCCTTTATCAGCCTTCCAATTTCGTCCCTGAGCTTTTCCCCCTCCTTAAGCTCCGTTCTGACCCTCTCCAGTTCTTTCATTTTTTCGAGGTATTCTCCCTCGACCCTCGAGAACTCCTCCTCCGAGAACGCATCCCTCAGGGCCTTGAGTTCGTCCTTCAGTTTCTCAAGCTCCCCGTTCAGCTCCTCAATCTTTCTCCTCTTGGCTTCTATCGAGGAGAGGGTCTCTTCGAGCTTTCTCCTCATCTTTTTCAGGGTCTCGGGGACGTCCCTGAGCGAGAGGTATTCCCTGTGGAGCGGCTCAAGCTCCTCGAGCCTCTTTTCAACGGCGCCGAACGACTCAAAGCCTTTCGCCTTGAGCCTTCCGATGAGCTGTTCCCTCTTGGCCTCGAAGGACCTGATGAGCCTTTCAATCCCCTCAAGCTCGGCTTCCGCCTTTTCAACGTCCTCAAGCTCCTTCTCAACGTGGCTGATTTCCTTCTTGATGCCTATCAGCTCTGCCTTGACCCTCTCGAACTCCTCGGCATATTTTTTGAGCCTCTCCACGTTCATTTCCCTGAGCCGTTCCTCAGCCTCCTTGAGCAGCTCCGCGGTCTTCTTGAGGCGCAGGAGCTTTCTTTCGGCCTCAACCTTCCTTTTGAGTTCCTCTTCAAGTTTTGTCAGCTCCTCCAGCCTTGATGACAGCTCCGAAAGCTCCCGGTCAATCCTCGAGAGTTCAAGGTCGTATTCCCTCTTTATCTCCTCCTCGTCGTGTTCGTCTATGGGCCTCTTGCAGAGGGGGCACACCCTGGCCCCGTCAATCTTGCGGAGGTTCTGCAGGAGTTCATCCCTTCTCGCCTTGACCCCCGCAATCTTCTCCCGAATCTTTCCGATGTCCTCTCTGACCCTTTCAAGCTCCTCCCTTGCTCTCTCGGTCTCTTGAAGTTCTTTCTCAAGCTTCTCGAGGGTGTATCCGGCCCTCTCGAGTTCTCGTCTGTACTTCTCGACCTCACCCATAACCCCAAGGGCCTTCAGGTAGAGGGAGTTCTTCTCTTTCAGCTCCTCGTAGGTCCTTCTCACTTCGGATTCTCTCTCCCTCAGCTCCTTAAGCTTCTCCTCAAGTGCGCTCCTCCTGCCGGTCTTTTCCCTGAGGGATTCGGCCTTCTGTTTGAGACTCGCGAGTTTGAGGTCCACGCGGGAGACCTCGTCCTTCAGCGACAGCAGGTTTTTCAGCTCGGTGTACTCTTCTTCGGCGCTCTTGAGCCTCTCAAGTTGCTTGAGCTTTTTCTCAAGTTCTTCTATTTCATTCTCCAGCTCGGCCCTGTTCCTCTCAAGCTCCTCTATCAGCTTTTTCTCGCTCTCAACGGTCTTTTCCTTGAGCGAAACCGATTTCTCAAGTTTCGTGAGTTCTTCCCTGAGTTCCTTCATCTCCCCGTACTTCCTTCCAAGCTCTTCAACGTTCCTCCCGAGCTCCCTGACTTTCTCCCTGAGCTCTCCTATTCTCCTGAGGGCCTCCGAAAACCGCTTTTCAGCTTCCTTCAGGTTCTCCTGGGTTTCCTCCTTTCTCTCGACGGTCTTCTTCAGGTATTCCTTCTTCCTGCGCAGCTCCCGTATAACCTCTGCCGCGTTCCTCTCGGCGTTCTCGTAATCCTCTATGCCCAGAACCTTGCGCAGAACCCTCTCCATGACCTCGCGGTTGGTTATTATCCCCTCAATCTCGCCCTGCCGTATGTAGAGGGCGTTCGTGAAGACCTGAATGGGGTAAACGTTCCTCTCAACCCACCTCGCTATCTCGGAGCTTTTGTCGGCTATTATCGCTCCGTTCTCCCTGAGAACGCTCCCCATGGGCGTTCTCTCAACGGTGTACACCTTCCCGTTGTGCTCGAACTCGAGCTTCAGGGAAAAGCCAGAGGAGCCAACCCTGGTGTTCACGGCCTGATAGCCGCGCGGAAAGCTCGGGTGCCCGAGGTAAAGGGAAGCAAAAACCGCCTCCAGTATCGAGCTTTTTCCGGCCCCGTTCTGACCGATTATCAGGTTTATCCCGTCGTTAAACTCGACGGTGCTTTTCTCGTGCGCCCTGAAGTTCCTTATTTCAATCCTCCTGAGCCTCACGGCTTACCCCTCCTCAGCCACGCGTCCAAGCTGGAGGGCTTTCCGGCGGGCTTCACCTCTCTTTTGACTTCCCTTTTATTCCCAGCTTCCTCTTTTGGAGCGGCCTTCTCCTGCCTATCCGGCTTTTTCTCGGTCTTCTTCCCGTAGCTCTCCATAAGCCATTCTAAGAATTCATCGATGGAGTTTGAGAACTCGGCGGGCTCGACCCTTAGGTGGAGGAAAAGCTCCCTCTCCCACTCGTTCAGCAGTTCCTCCTCGCCCACCTTTTCCACGGAAACGGCCTCCCCGACGACCCTGCTCCGGAAGGTGTAGTACCTTATTCCAGAACCCTTCAGGAGGTCGTTGAACTCGGCTAGGCTTATTCCCCCCTTCACCCGGCCTTCGAGCATGAAAACGGCGACGGCTTCCTTTGGGATTAGAGACGCGACCTCCTCAACCTTTCTCCTGAGCTCTGCCTTGGAGTTCCCCTCAACCCGCACGTAGTAGAACGGCCTTGCGTCAATCTCAACGAACTCCGGCTGGAAGTCCTCGACTATGTAGAACCCCTTCGCCCCGTCGCGGTTCTCCCTGATTCTCGGCTTCCCATCTTTGGAGAGGTAAGTTACGATGTGGCTCGCCTCCCTCACGTCCGTCCTCTCGGGTGAACCCGGATACGCTATCGGTCCGCTCAGGCCCGTTTGGGAAGGCTCCGCAAGTCTTCTCACGTGAATGTGCCCGAGGGCGTAGTAGGAGAACCCATCCGGAAGCTCGTTCAGCCTCAGGTCAACGGCGTCGCTGTAGGGGGTGTCTTTAGACAGGTAGTCAACCGCCTGATGGAGCATGAGTATGCCCCGCCTGCCCCTGAAGAGGACCTTCAGGACGTTGGTCTCGCCCCTGATGAGCTGCCACCTGCTGTGGTGCCTCAGCCCGTATATCTCGACGTCGCCGAAAATCCCCCTAACGAGGTACCTGCTTCCCTTCCTCTCGCTCCGCTGGAACTCACCGCTTCTCGGTTCCCTCAGATAGCCGACGAGGTTTATCAGGCCGAGGTGCTCGAGCAAATCGAAGACGGACGTTTCCCTTATCGTCTTGTCGTGGTTGCCCTCTATCGCGAAGACAGGTATTCCCTTCTTTCTGGGCAGTTCGAGGATTTCTATGGCATCGCGGAGGGCCTTTGGGGAGGGCCTGCTCACGTGGAACAGGTCGCCCGGGATGAGTATGAAGTCCACCCCCTCCCTCACGGCCCTCTCAACCGCCTCACGGAACGCTTTAACGTAGTCCTCGTAGCGGAAGGGCTGGTTGAACTGCTCCCTTCCGAGGTGGGCATCGGCTATGTGCGCGAACTTCATTCCAACACCTCACGGAAGGTCTTCGAGGGCCTCTTCCTCACCAACGCTCTCGCCGGGGTTTCCACTCCACTCGCCGACGATGTCTATGTCCCCCCCGCCGTAGTGTCCTTTGAAGTCCCTCTCGAAGCTGTAGATTTTCACCATCGCCGGAATCGTTATGGCGTAGCCCACTATAACGGCCTCGCCGACGCCGAGGGAAGCTATATCGCTCAGCAGGTCCTCGCTTATCTGCTCGCTCGCCTGCTGAACGTAGCGCTGGTCGTTCGGCTCAACCAGCCTGAGGATTATCTTGGTGTTGGTCTGGCTGAGTATGTCGTCGTCCAGCTTCTTGGGTCTCTGGGACACTATTCCCAGTCCGATTCCGAACTTCCTGCCCTCCCTGGCTATTTTGCTGAGCCATTTGGAGGCGGGGTTTGACTCGTTTCTCGGCGCGAATATGTGGGCCTCCTCAACTATGACGAGGAGTGGTTTCGTGAGGGCCGGGTACTGTTCGGCTATCCTCCTCATCTCGTCCCTGTCGCTGATGTTCTTGGCCTTGACGTACTCAACCCTCGTCTTCATTATCCCCCTGAGGAGGAAGCTCGCCAGCGCTATCATCTGCTCCTCTTCCATTCCGCTGAGGTTTATGACGTTGGCGAAGCCGGGCTTAAGCTCGCTCAGGATATCGCTCGGCCCTATGAACTCCTCGAAGTCTCTGAGAAACTCGTTTATGTAGTCCGAGACCCTTATCAGGGAATCCCTGTCGTTCGCCTTGAGCTTCCTGACGACCGGCCTTCCCCTGTGGTCGATGTACGTTATCTCCTTCTCGTCGCTTTCACTCGCCCTAATCCAGTCCTCGACCTTGTCCCTCAACCTCTCCAGGAACTCCCTCCCGCCGGGAGTTAGGCCTTCTTCAATCATCTCGTGCTTGACTGTGTAGTAGGCTATGCTGAGGAACCTCCTCTGCTGCGTTGCGTTCTCGGCGATGCCGAGCATTCCCGCGAGTTCCCCCGGCCTTATCCTGCCCGGGTCTATCGTGGCCTTTATCGGGTTGACCCTTGCCCCAGGCCAGCTCAGCCTCTGATACTCCCCGTGGGGGTCGAGGATAACGACGGTCCCGCTGACGTTGCTCACTATCTCCCTCGTCAGGACGGCTATCGTGTTCGACTTGCCGGCACCGGTAACCGCCAAAACGGCGAAGTGTCTCGAGACGAGCCTGTTAACGTCGAGACCGACCTCTATGCTCTCCCTCGCTATTAATCTTCCTATCCTCACGTGGCCGTTTGAAAAAATCCTCGCCAGGTCATCGTCGTCAGCCAGATAAACCCTCTCCCCGGGCTTTATCGGGACCCGGTTGGGTGCCGGCCTTGTTAGGAACTCGCCGTCGGCCCGCCTTAGAACCCCCACCACCTTCGCCGTCGCGAGTATGGCCTCGCTCTTCTCGAGGACGCCCTTCGAAAAAACGTTTACTGTCTTTTCAACGTAGTCGTAGCTGCCCTTTCCGGCTTCCATCAGCCAGTTAACGTTCCTAACCGATTTGAGTATCGCGAGAACGTCGTCACCGTCCCGGTTTTTAACGGTCAGGAACTCGCCGAAGCGCGGGAGTCCGTTTTTGGGGTTAACTATGAACGTGAAGTGGTCGGTCGTTGACTCGCCGAAGACTATTCCAACGCCCTCCATATTACCACCTTAAGTTGATTTTTCGCCCAAATCAAAAACCTTTCGATGGACTTTTAAACATCACTCCCAAACCCCGAAGCCCGATGACGAGCTACTCCCGGCTGAGCGGTGATGAGCCACCTACCGGCCGAGGGCTTTTAAGGCCAACCCCGAAGTTCCAACCATGAGAATCCTCCTCGTCACGGGAAAACTCGCCGAACCGCTCGTGAGGAAGTACGGGAAAGGTTGCGACATCCTCGTCACGCCGGTCAGCGTCGCGGCCTTCTTGACCCCCGAACTGATAGTCCGCTACCTGAAGAGGGCCGGCGTGAGGAGTGAGGACTACGACTTAATTCTGATTCCCGGTCTCGTCAGGGGTTCCGCTCGGCCCATCGAGGACGAAATAGGGATTCCAACCTTTAAGGGGCCGAAGAACGCAATGGACCTTCCCGCGGTGCTGAGAGCTTTGGAGAAGGGCTTCATGCTGAGCAAGGAGAAGCCGGCGGACGAGCTCTTCTCCCTCGATGGCCTAAAGAAGGTCGAGGACATCAGGAACAAGACCAAGGACAGGCGCTACATCGAGAATGCCCTTAAGAAGCCCTGGAACGTTCTCATCGGCAACTTGCCTGCTGGGATGGACTTCCCGACGAGGATTCTCGGCGAGGTCGTTGACGCCCCAAAACTCGGCGTAGAGAGAACCGTTGAGAAGGCCCTCTACTACCTCCGTGAGGGGGCGGATATAATCGACATCGGAATGGTTGCCGGGGAGACGAACCTTGATTTCATCGAGTCCCTCCCAGAAATCCGCGAGAGGCTCAAAGAGAGGGGTTTTGACGTTCCAATCAGCTTCGACTCCCTCAACACCGCTGAAATCGAGAAAGCGTTGAGCTATGCAGACCTCTTCCTGAGCGTCGATGAGGGCAACATCGAGGAGCTCGTCACTGAAAAACCGGTCGTTCTAATCCCGACGAACCAGAGGAAGGGCTTCTTCCCGGTCAGACCGCTGGAGAGGGTCGAATTTCTCGAGAGGCTCAAGGAGAAAGCTTTAGATTTGGGATACAAAACCCTAATCCCGGATTTAATCCTCGAGCAGGTTCCCCACCTGGCGCGCTCGATAACGGCCTTCCAGCTCTACCGCGAGAGGAACCCGGACGACGTTCTCCTCGCTGGAGTTGGCAACGTGGTTGAGCTTTACGACGCGGACAGTGTGGGAATGAACGCTCTGCTCGCCGGAATAGCAAAGGAGCTTTCGATAAGCCTGCTCCTCACGACGGAGACGAGCGCAAAAGCCAAAGGCTCCGTCAGGGAGCTGAGAAGAGCCGTGGACATGAACCTCTTCGAGACCCCGAAGGATTTGGGCTTCGACCTGCTCATCCTGAAGGAGAAGAGAACCAAGGAGTGGCGCTTCGAGCCGGCTCGGGAGGTCGTCGAGGCGAGGGAAAGGCCCGTTGGGCTTGAGCCGGTTTACTTCCGCATCTGGGTTGAAGGCGGGAGAATCTGGGTGAACGCCCACAGGGGAACGGAGGCCGTTCTAACGGTCGTCGGCGACGAGCCGAACGCGATAATCGACACGATTCTTGAGCGCTTCGAGATAAGCCCGAGGCACGCCTTCTACCTCGGCCGTGAACTGGAGAGGGCCTACACGGCCTTAA
>NZ_JAMONU010000166.1 GCF_027066465.1 Thermococcus sp. | reverse complement strand
GTCCTCCATAGCCTCCTTCGAGAGGCCGGCGTAGTGGGGCGTTAAAACCGTCTCCCACTCGTAGTCGAAAAGCTCGTGCTCCTGAACCGGCTCGTTCTCGAAGACGTCGCTCGCGTAGCCCTTCAGCTTACCATCTTTGAGGGCCTTAACGAGGGCCTTTTCATCGACGAGGGTTCCGCGTCCGATGTTCACTAAATACTTCCTCTCAAGGAGCTTCAATCGCTCTTCGTTGATGATGTGGTAGGTTTCCTTCGTCGCTGGGAGGGCGAGGATTACAATGTCGCTCTCCCTCAGCACGTCATCAAGGGGAAGGTACCTTGCGCCAACTTCCTCCTCGATATCGGGCTTCCGAGAGCGCGACCAGTAGAGTATCTCCGTCCCCATCGCCTTCATTCTCCGCGCTATTGCCTTTCCTATCGCCCCCATGCCGAGGATTCCAACCTTTTTGCCGTAAACCGTCTCGATGCCCTTGAAACCGCTCCAGACAGTCCTGTGGGAGTCCCACTTTCCAGAGCGAATGAACCTGTCGGCGTAGGCGATTTTTCTCAAAAGCGCTACCGTTAAGCCGACGGCGAACTCCGCCACCGCCTCGCTGAGAACGCCGGCCACTTTGGTGACGTAGATTCCCTTCTTGGTTGCGGTCTCGACGTCAACGTGGTCGTAGCCTGCTGAATGACAGCTTATGACCTTCAGCCTTTCAGCTTTCTCGAGGACTTCACCTGGAACCGGGTTGAGCGGAGAAACTATCAGCCCGTCGTACTTCCCGATGACCTCTTTAAGCTCTTCGACGCCCGGATAGAGGATAACGTCAACGTCCGCCCATTTCTTGAGTTCCTCAAGGGGTTTGCTCTTCATCTTGAAGAGGACGGCCACCTTCGGCCTCATGATATCACCTTAAGACCCCTATCGAAACGAACCTAATAAGGTTTCTCCTGACGAAGTGGCGAATCTCACCTGAGAAAGCTTAAAAGCTCCTTCCAGTTCTCCCTTTAGGTGGTGCAGATGGGGAAGGTGAAGCGTGAGAAGTGGAGCAACGAGTTCAGCGAATGGTACAACGAGCTCCTCGAAACGGCTGGAATTATCGACAAGCGCTACCCGGTCAAGGGAATGAACGTCTGGCTTCCGTACGGGCTGAAAATCATGCGCAACATCGAGGCCTTCATAAGGGCCGAGATGGACAGGACCGGCCACGAGGAGGTTCTGTTTCCGGCGCTCATCCCCGAAACCGAGTTCCAGAAGGAGGCTGAGCACATAAAGGGCTTTGAGGACGAGGTTTACTGGGTTACGCATGCAGGTCTCGACCCCCTCGACGTCAGGCTCATTCTGAGGCCCACGAGCGAAACTGCCATGTACTCGATGTTCTCCCTCTGGATTCGCTCCCACGCGGATTTGCCTTTCAAGGTCTACCAGATAGTCAACGTCTACCGCTACGAAACCAAGCACACGAGGCCCCTCATTCGCGTTAGGGAAATCAGCAGGTTCTTTGAGGCCCACACGGCCCATACCGACTTCGAAGATGCCGAGAGGCAGATAAAAGAAGACCTCGAGATATTCGACCGCCTCGCGAAGTTCCTCGCTTTGCCCTACATAATCTCCAAGAGACCCGATTGGGACAAGTTCCCCGGTGCCTTCTACTCGCTCGGGGCAGAGATAATGATGCCCGACGGGAGGACGCTCCAGATAGGCACGATGCACAACTACAAGCAGAACTTCGCCAGAGCCTACAACATCCAGTACGAGACCGAGACGGGCGACCACGAGTTCGCTCACCAGACGACCTTTGGAATGAGCGAGCGCCTTTTAGCGGCGGTCATAGCGGTTCACGGCGACGACAGCGGAATGGTTCTCCCGCCGACGATAGCGCCGATTCAGGTCGTTATCGTGCCAATTCCCAAGAAAGACGCGAGCGTTGACGTCTTCGCCTACGCGAGGGAAATTGCTGAAGAGCTGAGGAAAGCGGGCTTCAGGGTGCATGTGGACGAGCGCGACATAAGGCCCGGAAGGAAGTACTACGACTGGGAGCTTAAGGGCGTTCCCCTGAGAATAGAGGTCGGCCCGAGGGACGTCGAGGGAAGGAAAGCCGTCCTCGCGAGGCGCGACACCTTCGAGAAGGTAACCGTCGAGCGCGATGCCATCGTCGAGGAGGTGAAGAAGACCCTCGATTCTATCCACGAGAACCTTTACAGCAGAGCGAAGGAGTTCCTTGAGAGCCACATCAAGCGCGTTGAGACGATTGAAGAGGCCAAAGCCGTCTTCGAGGACAGGCGCGGCATAGTCGAGATTCCCTGGTGCGGTGACGAGGAGTGCGGGCTTAAAATGGAGGAGGAGCTCGACGCAAAGATGCTCGGTATTCCCTACCCTGAGGAAAAGGCCAGGGAAGGCATCGAAGGCAAGAAGTGCCCGGTCTGCGGTAGGGAGGCGAAGTTCATAGCGAGGTTCGCGAGGACCTACTGATTCCTTTTCCTTTTGGTGGTTTCTATGATTCTCGGAGTCCACGACGGCCACGACGCCGGGGCGGTTCTGATAGACGGCGAGAGGATTTTCGCGGTGAACGAGGAGCGCTTGAACCGGGTCAAGAAGTACAGGGGCTTCCCCGAGCTGAGCATCAAGGCCGTTCTCGAGATGGCAAACGCCGACCCGGAGGACGTTGAGGTAATAGCCGTCGCCGGGATTTTCAGGAAACAGAAGAGGCTTCTGGAACTCGAGAAGAGGTTGAAGGCCATCTTCGGCCCGGAGTTCAAGAGAAAGATTCTCTTCGTCGAGCACCACTTAGCTCATTCGGCGAGCGCCTACTACACCTCTGGCTGGCGCGAAGCTTTAGCGGTTAGCATCGACGCGGCTGGAGACGGCCTGAGTTCCTCGATTTACGTGGCGAGGGACGGCGAGATGATTAGAATGGCCCAGAGCACCTACATTGACTCCCTCGGCGACTTCTACGCCTCGGTTACGGAGCTTTTAGGATTTAAGCCGATGCGCCACGAGGGAAAGGTGATGAGCTTAGCGGCCTACGGACGGCCGGCATATGATTTGAGCGCGATAATCGAGCTCAACGGACTGACCTTTGAAAACCATCTCAAGGTCATCGGCGTCGAGGCGACTAAAAAGCTGGCCGAGTTCTTTGGTTACCCCCTCTCAAAGGCGAAGGAGATAGCGAACCAGATGAAGCGCGGGAAGCTCGTGGGCGAACTTCAGAGGAAGGCCATCGAGATAGCGGCGAGCGCTCAGAGACACCTTGAAAAGCTCCTCGAGGAGCTCGGCGTTAAGTTAAGTTCGAAGGGCCTTCCCTTAGCCTACGCCGGCGGCGTGGCTCAGAACGTCAAGGCCAACGCGGTTTTGAGAAAAATCTTCGGGGACGACAACCTGTGGGTCTTCCCCGCGATGGACGACGGCGGACTGGCCTTTGGAGCGGCAATCTTCGTCAAGGCCCAGCTTGACAGGTTAGACGGAAGATGGAAGCCCTTCAAGCTCGAGCACGTCTATCTTGGCCCGTCCTACGAGAAGGCTTACGTTGAGGAGCTCCTGAGAAAAGAGGGGCTCGAGTTTGAGGAGGTCGATGAAAAGTTCGTTGCCGACGTCCTGAGCGAGGAGAAGCTCGTCGGCTTCTTCCGGGAGGCGATGGAGTTCGGACCAAGGGCCCTTGGCAACCGCTCGATTCTAGCTAATCCCTCCGACGAAAAGGTTAAGGAGAGGCTCAACTTGGCTCTCAAAAGAGACGTCTTCCAGCCCTTCGCGCCCTCTCTGCTCTGGGAAAAAGCTAAAGAATACCTTGAAGACCTCGAAGGCAAACCGAACGAGTTCATGACGATGAGCTACACCGCGAGCGAAGAGTTCCAAAAGCTCGCTCCGGCAGTTATTCACGTGGACGGCACGACGAGGCCTCAGGCAGTGAGGAAAGAGGTAAATCCGAGCTACTACGAAATCATCAAGACATTCGAGAAGAAAACTGGCATCGGGGCAGTGCTGAACACGAGCTTCAACATGCACGGCGAGCCGATAGTCTGCTCGCCGGAGGACGCGCTGAGGACGTTTAGAAAGGCCGGACTGGACGTTCTGGTCATTGATGGATTCGCGGTGTTTAAAGCAGACTGAACTCTTCAAGACCTTTACGTCCATATCAGCACTTCGATGCTCATCTTTTCGGTGAGGTAAGGTTATAAACATAGCCGAGAAGGAGGAGCGGTGATGTTCATGGCGCTGAGCGACAGGCTTAACCTCGTGAACCCTTCTGAGATTAGAAAGCTTTTCGACCTCGCGGCCGGCATGGAGGACGTCATTTCTCTCGGAATCGGTGAACCCGACTTCGACACTCCCGAGCATATAAAGGATTACACCAAGGAGGCCCTCGACAAGGGCTACACCCACTACGGCCCGAACGCAGGCCTGCCGATGCTGAGGGAGGCCGTTGCGAAGAAGCTGAAGGAGCAGAACGGAATAGACGCCGACCCCAAGAGCGAGATAATGATAACTGTCGGCGCGAACCAGGCTTTTCTCATGGGGCTTTCAACGTTCCTCAGGGATAATGAGGAGGTCCTCATACCGGGTCCCATGTTCGTTAGCTACGCTCCGGCCGTTATCCTCGCCGGCGGAAAGCCGGTTGAGGTTCCGACCTACGAGGAGAACGAGTTCCGCCTTTCCGTTGACGACCTCGAAAAGCACGTGAGCGACAGAACGAGGGCGCTCATCATAAACTCCCCCAACAACCCGACCGGTGCTGTTCTGACCAAGAAGGACGTCGAGGAGATTGCCGACTTCGCGGTCGAGCACGACCTCATAGTCCTGAGCGATGAAGTTTACGAGCACTTCGTCTACGACGGGGCAAGGAACCACAGCATCGCTTCACTCGACGGCATGTTTGAGAGAACGATAACGATAAACGGCTTCTCCAAGACCTTCGCCATGACGGGCTGGCGCCTTGGCTTCGTCGCGGCCCCAGCGTGGATAATCGAGAGGATGGTCCGCTTCCAGATGTACAACGCCACCTGCCCGGTTACCTTCGTCCAGTACGCGGCCGCAAAGGCCCTCGAGGACGAGAGGAGCTGGAAGGCCGTTGAGGAGATGAGACGGGAGTACGACAGGAGGCGGAACCTCGTCTGGAAGCGCCTCAACGAGATGGGTCTCCCAACGGTGAAGCCGAGGGGAGCCTTCTACATCTTTCCGCGCATTAGGGACACAGGCTTAACAGACCACGAGTTCAGCGAGCTCATGCTTAAGGAGGCAAAGGTTGCCGTCGTTCCGGGTTCGGCCTTCGGAAAGGCCGGTGAGGGCTACATAAGGATAAGCTATGCAACGGCCTACGAGAAGCTTGAAGAGGCCATGGACAGAATGGAGAATGTTTTGAAGGAAAAGGGGCTCGTTTAGAGCTCCTTTAGCTTGACGTCTTCCACTATTTTCCTCTTCTCGTCGAAGTCTATGACCGCGTAGTAGCCCCTGAAGAGAGGACCCGGGTTCACGATTACCGTCTCCCCAACCCTGTCAACGCTCCTCGCCTCGTGGATGTGGCCGGTAACTACCAGCGGCGGCCGGTTTTCCTCTATGAACTCCCTCAGGGCCGAGCTTCCCACGTGTAGACCGGAATGAACGCGGTCGGCCTTCGTGTCCTTCGGCGGAACGTGGGAGAGAATCACGTCGCCGGGACGGTAGTTTCTCATAAGGATTTCCTGAATTTCGTCTTCCGTCAGCTCCCAGATTGTGTTAAAGGGTGTTATGTTTGAACCGCCGATTCCAATGAAGCCAACGCCGTTGAGTTCCCTCCTTCTGTCGTGGAGCCAGATTCCAAGCTCGTCAAGCAGTTCTGGAACGTCCCTGCCGTCGCAGTTGCCGTGAACAGCGAAAACGGGAATGTCAAGGGACAGAAGCGGCCTGAGAACCATCTCGGCAACCCGTCTGTTTGAGAAGTTAGTGATGTCCCCTGCAATAAGCAGAACGTCGAAGTTCGCATTCCTAAATATCTCCGCCATTTTTTCGGCTTCCCTAATGTTACCGTGGATGTCCGTTATTGCAACAATCCGCAACGCCACCACCCCCTCCCTTTAGACAATCATGAAGTCAAGGGGCTTTCTTCGACAATCGCCTTATGTCATTTTGACATTTACCGAAAACCTTATAAGCTTTAGGGATTCCTAATAGATTAGGTGATAGCATGGAGAGGGTTAAGTCAATACTCCACAGGCGCCTTGAGGTCGTTAAAAAGAGGAAGGAGCTTCTCCTCCTTGAGGAGGCCAAACTCGTCAGGATGGCCAAGCAGAAGAAGGACGTTGCCGTAAAGCTCGCGAAAGTTAAGAGCGAAAAGCTCGCGATAATGAGCGAGGAGGCAAAGCTTCTCAGGGCCATAAAGCAGAGCACCCTTCCCTACTGATTTCCAACTTTTGTTGTTGAGAGCCTAAAAAAAGGGAGTGGAAAGAGTTCAGAAGACATTCAGCTTGTCCTCGAGAATCATCTTCTGTATCCTAGTTATGTTCGACAGCCACTCGTCGGCAATCTCATAGGCCGGCTTCTGGAGGACGTCTATGCTGTAACCCTTCTTCGGGATTATCTGAATGCTCGCGACCAGCGGCTCGTCAATCGGCTTTCCTATCTGGCTCAGAATCCTGACGTAAACCTCCTCGACGCCCTCTACCTGTTCCGCTATGTCGTTGGCTATGAGCATCGAGAGGAGGTTGTAAATCTTTCCAACGTGGCTGACCGGGTTCTTACCCGCCGCTGCCTCCATGCTCATGTGCCTGTTCGGGGTGATGAGTCCGTTGACGCGGTTGCCCCTGCCAACGCTACCGTCGTCACCGGCTTCCGCGCTCGTTCCGGTAACGGTGATGTAGTAGATGCCGTTCTTCGGGTCGTCGGCGGTGTTGACGAATATCTTCGTCGGTCTCTCCGTGTGCTCCTCGACGATGCCCTTTGCCGCCTCGTAGATTTCCTCCTTGACGGCCA
>NZ_JAMONU010000165.1 GCF_027066465.1 Thermococcus sp. | reverse complement strand
CCTGGCCCCTGCGACCATGCTGAGGGGTCGCGGGAAGCCCCTGACGAGGTGAACGTACTTTGGGAGCCTCTGCGGGATTATGTTTACCATCGGCCCGTGGCTGTCGGCAACAACGACCTTCTCAACACCTTTCTCCCACAGGGTTTCGGCTACGGTCTTAACAAGCTCTGTCGCTATCTCCCTAGCTTCCTGGTAGAGGCTTCCCTTCACGTAGAGGTGCTCCCTGCTGACAACGTAGGGAAGCCCCTCAAGGTCGAGAGAAATGAACGCCTTCATACCCATCACCAGAGGAGTATAGAAGCGCTGAGATAAAAATCTACCGGAGGTCAGATAACCTCCGGGAATATTCGGAGGATTCCCCAATAATTCTCGCTCATGAAAAAGGTTTTATATCCCTTTTTTCAAAGAATAAAACGGTGGTAGGTATGCAAATTGTTGAAGTGGAAATTAAACTGCCCTACCGTGAGAAAGGGACAATATTATCCCGAATCCTTGATAAGGTTAGGGGCAAGATTAGGGACATTCACTTCCTTCCCCCCGATGCAACTGGAATGTCTGAGGTGAAGATGGAGGTCGTTGATGAGAATCCCTCCTCACTTCTCGGCGAGCTTAAAAAGTTGATAAGAAACGGAAAGTTCTCCTTCAGGGTCTTTTCAGAGGCCTGAACTCTTTTTTACATTGAACTCATTGCCACCCAGACCAGGAACATCGTCCCGATGACATCGCTGAGGGTGGTAACCACCGGAATTGCAACGTTGTCGGGGTCCCAGTTGTATTTGTCCGCGAGCACTGCAACCACAAGGCCTATCAGCATGGCTATCAGTATCACAACCGGGAAGCCCAGTATGAAGTGCCAGAGTATTCTTGCGGGCCTGTGGATGTAGTGGATGACAACCCACATTGAAATCAGGTTCGTCAGGTAGCCTATGATTGGTGCAAGTATTAGGAGAACTATGAAGTCGTAGAGCGTTTCTCTGCTCTTAACGGCCTCAACACCCTCAAGGTGTATTTTTGTCGAGACTCTCGCGGCTATTATTGAACCGAAGTTGCCCATACTGTCGTTAACACTCGGCCACATGACGCTGACGATGATTACGGCGTTGATTATCTTCTCGTAAGTCACAAGCAGTCCGCCCGTGACGGTTTCCACGAGGGCCATCGCTCCGATTATGGCCGCAAGCTCCCCGAAGGCACGCCTGTGCTCGTGTTTGAACTTTGCCCTGAGTGCGAGCCACAGCAGTATTCCGAGCATTGTAAACGCCAGGGCGTAGAAGGGTCCGGGATGGTGCAGGTAGAGCAGTGCAAAGTAAACCATAGTTGGCATCGTTATCAGGTCGGCGAGGGAGCTAATCAGAGGGGCCGCTATCAGGTCGGGGTCGTAGCCGCGTTTGAAGGGAAGGATTGTAATGAGAGCCGTTCCGTAGCCCAGTATGACCCCGATGAAAATCGCCGACGCTATAACCATCAGAAGGACTATAACGTCTTGAACGATGTTCCTAACGAGGAAGAGACCAACCACCCACAGGACTATCAGTGGAATCTTGCTGCTGAGGATTGCCATAACTATCTGGGTCGTAACCTCCGGGTCGCGAACGCTCTCGATAAGACCGAGGTTGAGTTTGGTCGTGAAGCGAGAAGCCAAAGCCGAGAAGATGTTGCCCCTCAGGTCCATAAGTCCGGGCATTATGAAAACCAGAATCGGGAAGTAGCTCATTATCGTGTTCCAGTTTTTACCAAGCACTGCACCGCCGACGAAGTCGAATATCAGGCATAAGAACAGGGCTGGAAAAGACAGCAGGAATGCCTCTTTGAGCTTGCCCCTGAACGTCCTTGACGTTCCGACTGCGATTTGCGCTACCGTCATCGTCCTCCCCCCTCATTGCATTCACCCCCAAAACATCTCTGCCCTTCTCTGCACCGCTGACGATTTAGGCTGGCCAGAGAGTTATAAAAAAGTTGTGGTTCAAGCAGGGGATAGAAAAATCAGCCTTTCACTCCCGAATTCAGCTCCTCAAGCTTCATCCTCGCTTTTTCAAGCGAACCGGCCCTTTCAATGGCGGTTCCCGTAACAACTATGTCGGCGCCGGAATTGACCGCTCTCTCTGCCTGCTCCCTCGTCCTTATACCGCCCCCCACGATAAGGGGAACGTCTATGACTTTCTTAACAAGGGAAATCATCTCCGGCGGAACCGGCTGCGGCGCACCGCTGCCAGCTTCGAGGTAAACGAGGCGCATGCCGAGGTACTGGCCGGCCAAAGCGTAAGCGGCGGCAATCTTCGGCTTGTGTCTCGGTATCGGCTTCGCATCTCCAACCCAGCCGACCGTTTCACCGGGCTCGACTATTAGATAGGCCATCGGAATCGGCTCTATTCCGTAGCGCTTGACGGTGAAGGCTCCCAAAGCTTGAGAGCCGGTTATGAAGAAGGGATTCCTCGAGTTGAGGAGGCTCATGAAGAATATCGCGTCGGCGTACCTGCTTATCCCGCCGTGCGAGCCGGGGAAGAGGATTACAGGCAGGCTGGACGATTCCTTTATCGCCTTAACGACGCTGTCGAGTAGTTCACCCTCGGCCCCGGTCGAGCCCCCGACCATTATCGCGTCAACGCCAATGCTTTCGCTCATCTCCGCTATCTTTCCGGCCGTTTCCGGCGAAACGTCGTCCGGGTCGAGGAGAACGAAGTGGAGCTTCTCCTTCTTCAGCTTCTCGTGAATGTAGCGCTCAACTTTGCCTATTTCGAGCATGTTCACACCTCCAAGAATTCTTCAATCGTTTGGTCATCGGTAGATTCATCAATGAGAAGACAGGGAACGTTTAAATCCTTTGAATGCGAACAAAGGGCTTTATCACGTGTTATCAGACTGTATCCTTTCATTAGTGCCAGGGCAAGGAAGTAAGTATCGAATCCAGAAGGCGCAACTAAGGAAGCAGTTTCCTTGGCGATTCCATAGATTTCCTCCTCGGGCACTACCTCAAATGATGCCTCGAGGGCGTTTCCAAGCCTGATGGCGAGACTTGTGTCTCCGCTTATCCTTTTTACAACGCTTATGACTTCAACAACTGCCGCTCGAGGGATTGCGACGTTTTTCCCTTTCAACAAGTCGAGTATCAATCTGCATTTTCTAAGCATCGCCTGTTTGTTTCTAATCTGGGGATAGTTCCTTTCGTAAAAGAACGCCCCGACTATGACGTTAGTGTCAATAACGAACCCTCTTTCGTCCCCTGACATCTTCGAGCACTTCCTCGACGTTTGCATCAACGGGAATTCCCTCAATCTCCTCAAGTAAATCCCATATCGTCTCGCCGATGATTACCTTGACCTTCGCTCCCTTCGGGAGGTTAACCTTTTTCAGGGGCCTGAAAGCCTCGCCGTCGTAGACGGCCTCGATGACGGTCATATCACCACCTTGTTTTTCCTATGTCGTCTTCGCTTTTAACGATTTTCCAGCCCAGTCCAAGCCCCTCGAGAATTCCCCTCAGGACTTCGTCCGGCTCGTCCTCAAAGCGGTAGAGGTTCGTGCTCACCTTAACATCACCAGCTCCAAAGCCTGGAACCGGCTCCCCAAACTTGGAAACCTCGTGCGAGAGTTCCTCCTCGAGCTTGACATCGCTTGGAATAAGGTACGCCCTGAGAAGCTCAGCTTTCTGAAGGAGGTAGTCAATGTGCCAGTGTAGCCTCTTCTCCCGCCGGAAGTGCCTTGCGACGCGCTTTTCGAGTGAGTTCATGGCGGAGCCCACGTAAACGTAATAGCCGGGCTTAAGCCGGAAGGAGCGCCCCTTCGTTCTAACGGTTTTCTCTCCATCGAGTTTTATCACAAGGAAGTACGAACCCTTCATGTGAACCCGTTCGGGGTTGGGTTTATAAGGTTGGGGTTGAAGCGGGTTTTAGGTGAGCCTATGGAGAGAAGGAGGAAGCCCGTTGATGACTTTGCGTGGCAGGAGTACGACAGAGAGGAGTTCGAAAAGCGCTTTCCTGCCCTTGCGAGAGAGCTTGAAGAAGGTGGAATCCCAATCGACGCCTTCAGGGCCGACGAAGAGGAAGCCGAAGAACTGGCCGAGCCGAGGGATTTCTCCGGTTACGAGCCGACGGTCATAGATTTCCTCAGGAGATGTGAGACCGACGAAGAAGCTCTGGAGATAATAAACTGGATGGAGAGCAGAGGCGAGATAACCCCGGAGATGGCAAGGGAGCTCAGGGTAACCCTCGTCAAGAGGGGTGTGAGGGCCTTCGGGCCGAAGAAGGAATGGGGCTGGTACGAGAGGCACGGGAGGGGGTGAGTTGAGAACCTTCATAATCAAGGCCAACAAGGCCAGAACGAGTCCCGACTTCAAGCTGAGCGATTTGCCGGGCACGAGCGGGAGGATAGACGTCCTCTGCCGGTTTCTCAACGCGGCATTTCTGCTCTCCCACGGCTTCCGAAAAAATGTCCGCGTCTGGCTCCTTCTCTACGGCCCGCCGAACCCTCCGAAGGCGATACGGTTCGAGGGGCCCCAGCTTAAGGTTCGCCTCAATCCCGATGAGAGGAGCACCGCGAAGCTCATAACCGAGGCCCTCAAAGCCGGTGAGAAGCTTAGGGAACCGGGAAAGGAGGTTGAGGTATACCCCGGTCTCTACGTGAGCAACAGAACCTTTGAAGACGTTATCAGGCTGACGCTCAAGAACTCAAGGCTTTACTACCTCCACGAGGAGGGGAAGCCGATAGAGAAGGTCTCCTTCGGGAGGAACGTTGCCTTCGTTCTTGGCGACCACGAGGGCCTTGAGGGGGAGGATGAAGCCTTTCTGGAGGGAATAGCGGAAAAGGTGAGCGTCGGGAAAAAGAGCTACCTCGCTTCCCACGTCGTTGCCTACGTGAACATCTTCCTCGACTCGCTCACTCCTCCACCCTGAGCTTCAGAGAGGTGTGCTCCTGTTTGAGTTCCTCGATTCTCTCGAGAAGCTCATCGGTAAGCCTCTTGAGGTTGAGGGCGACCTCTTCAATGGCTTTGATTTTCTCCTCAAGCTCCCTCTCCCTCTCCTCAACCTCTTCCATGGCCTTTGCAAGCTTCTCTTCCTCGCTCTTTTTGTAGACCTCTATGTTCAGGGAATCGTAGTTCCATACTATCTTTCCGTCTTCAATCGTGAACTCAACGGTTATCCTGACGACGTCTTCCTTGGCGACGCCGAGCCGCTGGAACTCCTCAAAAATTCTCTGGTTAAGCTCGGCTGAAGCTCTGACGACCTCTTTTGGTTCAACCTTTCCTTTAACGAGGGCGAAGAGAACCCTCCTAACCTTATGGGCGTACCCGCTCGCCCTCACGTAGCCCGTGCTCAGCTTCATGCACATCACCAAAAGTTTATTCAGCTTTTGTTCATAAATGCTTATTGGTGGTTATCCGTGAACATACTGATATTTGGGCCTCCGGGAAGCGGGAAGTCCACCCATTCCAAGAGGATAGTCGAGAGGTACGGGCTGACCTACATTTCCTCGGGGGACATAATCAGGGAGGAGATAGAGAAGGGCAGTCCAATAGGCCGGGAAATGGAGGCGTACCTGAGCAGGGGAGAGCTGATACCGGACACGATAGTCAACACGCTGATTATATCGAAGCTGAGGCGTCAGAGGGAGAACTTCATACTCGACGGCTACCCGAGAACCCCCGCCCAGGTTCTCGCCTTCGAGGAGTACCTCTACGACCACGGCATAAAGCTCGACCTCGCGATGGAGATTTTCATAGACCTTGAAACGAGCGTTGAGAGGATAAGCGGGAGGAGGATATGCCCGAAGTGCGGGGCCGTTTATCACGTCAAACACAACCCTCCCAAGAGGCCCGGAGTCTGCGACATCTGCGGCTCAAAGCTCGTTCAGAGGGAGGACGACAGGCCGGACGTCGTTGAGAAGAGGTACTCAATTTACGTAAGGAACATGGAGCCTATAATCAAGTTCTACCGGAACAAAGGCATATACGTTAGGATTGACGGAGACGGCGGTGTTGAGGAGGTCTGGAAAAGGATTCAGCCCCTGCTGGATTACCTCAAGGCGAGGGAGTCTTCCCAAGGGCTTCCATGAGGGTTCTAACTTCCTCCATTCTGGCCAGCTCCTCGGCTTCCTTCTCCATTGCCCTCATCTTCCTGAGGACAACCGCAAGCGCCCTGTCCTCTGCGTCCAGTATCTTGGCCGTTACCGGAAGCTCCTTCCTGAGAACCGTCTTCAGAAAGGCTCTAGTTTTCTCCTCCACAGCTTCCTTTAGGGCCGACTTGTCGTAGTCATTCATCTTGCCGTCCACTTTGATGACAACTCCAAGTCTTTTGCCTTCAAGGGCCAGCACCAAACCCGAGAACTCGATTCCCCACTCCTTCAGCTTTATCGCCAGCCCCTTCCCAACGCGCTCCAGTTTGTCCCTGAGTTCCTCCGGAGCGTCCACTATGAGCGAATACTCCGCGGGTCGTTTCCTTTGAGCATGTTTTTCTTCAATTCTAACGCTTCCGAGAACGAATCTGACGTTGTAGAGCTTTCCAAAGGTGGCCGTTGCCTCCTCGCATAGTCTCTCGAGAATCCCCTCTGTGAACGACTTCAGGTCGAGAACCGAAAGCCCGCTGTCCCTGTTCACGGTTAGGGAGAACTCAAGAAAGAGGTCTCTTCCCTTGGGGACTACACGAACCAGCATCACCTCAAGGCTCGCACCGAAGGGTTCGAGCCCCTCTCCAAGCTTGTCAGCGAACAGTTTCTCTATGATGGGATAGTACTCCGGCGGTTCAACGGTGAGCAACGACAACACTCTCCCATGTTACTACTCCCCGAAACGCTTTAATGGTTTTCGTTTTTATAAAGTTCCGGTGCGGGTTCATGAGGGTGAAGTTCTACGCGACGTTTCGCGAACTCATTGGAAGGAAGGAGATTGAGGTTCACGGCGTGAAGACCGTGAGGGAGCTTATAGACTACCTCGCCGAACACTACAGTCCGGAAATCAAAAAGGAACTCCTCGAAAGCCCGCGCGTCGGACCCAACAAGCCCGTGGACGGCATGATTCTTGTGAACGGGCACAACGTCCTCCACCTGAAGGGACTCGATACCGAGCTGAGCGAGGACGACGAGGTGCACGTATTCCCTCCCGCGGGGGGTGGCTGATGGCCGTCGCGGAGCTCTGCGTCTTCCCCCTTGGAACCGGAAGTCCGAGCGTCGGCGAGTATCTCAAACCCGTTATCAGGGCAATCGAGGAGAGCGGCCTTAAATACCAGCTCTGCCCGATGGGGACCGTTGTCGAGGGCTCAATTGACGAAATCCTTGAGCTCGTGAAGAAATGCCACGAGGCAATTCTCAAGGCGGGGGCGAAGCGGGTTGTCATAAGCCTTAGGATAGACGACAGAACTGACAAGGAACTCACCATCGAGGGCAAGGTGAAGCTTTGATGGAGTACTTCGACAGGATAGCGAGCAGATACGACGACTGGTACAGAACGAAGACCGGCCGGTACGTTGACAGAACCGAGAAGTGGCTCGTCTTCTCGATGCTCAGGACGAAATCCGGAAAAGCCCTCGACCTCGGTTGCGGAACTGGCAACTACACCCTCGAGCTTGAGAGGAGGGGCTTCGACGTAATCGGCCTCGACGCGAGCGAGGGAATGCTTAAAATAGCTCGTTCAAAGGGTTTGAACTGCATTAAGGGAAACGCCTACTCGCTTCCCTTTCCGGACGAGACCTTTGACCTCGTTCTCAGCGTTACTATGTTCGAGTTCATTCACGGGCCGGAGAGGGTTTTAAGGGAAATCCACCGCGTTTTAAAGCCGGGGGGAGAGGTTTTAATTGGAACGATGAACGGAAAAAGTTCGTGGTTTCTGTTCAAGCGTCTCAAAAGCCTCTTCGTTGAAACCGCCTACCGCTATGCCCGTTTTTATACGCCGGGTGAGCTTGAAGAACTTCTCAGAAAGGTCGGCTTCATCAACGTCGAGAGCGCCGGTGTGATATTCTTCCCCTCGTTCTGGCCGTTCGTCGGCCTCGCGGAGCGGGTTGATAGGAGATGTTATAAAAAATGCAAAAACCTGGCGGCCTTCATAGCGGTTAGAGGGGAGAAAAGCTAACTCCCCTCCCAGAGGACGTAGGTTTTCTCGGTTATGAATATCGGCTCGACCCTTTCGCTGACTATGACCACCTTGTTCCCGTACTTCTTCTCAAGCTCCTCGATGTACCTCGTAAAGAAGTCCGCCGGAACGCTTGCCTTTCCGGTTATAACGTTATCACCGGGTTTCACGCTCGAGAGCTTCTCGACGGGAACGTAGCCAACGATGTCCATGTGTGGCTCAAGGTAGAAGTTGTCCTTGTATATGTCCGTTCCGTTGGGGGCAACGTAGTAGTAGAGAACCCCCCTGAGGGTGAACTCGACGTTGGTGTAGGCCTTGTCAAAGGCCTCGGTTAGCTTAATCG
This sequence comes from Thermococcus sp., assembly GCF_027066465.1. Taxonomy (GTDB): domain Archaea; phylum Methanobacteriota_B; class Thermococci; order Thermococcales; family Thermococcaceae; genus Thermococcus. The sequence goes on along the minus strand of NZ_JAMONU010000165.1, from coordinate 18,773 downwards.
TTCCGCTCTGCCCCGGCATGAGGACCTTCGTTGGATCCGCAAGCTTTCCGTTGACGTAGACGGGGCCGTTGGTAACTCCAACGGGGCCTTTCTGTATGAGGAGGAAGCTGTATTTAGTTGCTTTGGGAACGTAAAGGTGGACGACAACCGGCGTCTCGTTAAGGTGGTTGATGTAAACGTTTTCCGCCAGAACCTTTCTCTCGATGAGCTTCGTTCCGTTGTAGGCCTCGAATACTATGGTTGCGTTCTTGACGTCCCTTCCGAAGGCCGAAATCCAGAGTCTGAGCGTCTGGTTTCCGAGGGGGAGCTTTCCACCGGCCATTGTGCTGTAGAACGGTTTCCAGGTTCCGTTCTGGAGGAAGTCCATCCTGTATATCGCGAAGGGGGTGAACTCGTAGACCATCACGCTCGGAATCTTGACGCCGAAGTTTCTCTCGATGTAGCCGTTGTAAGCAGTGTAAACGAGCTTGAAGTTCGCGAAAAGCTTCTGGGCATCCCACTCGTTGAGCGAGAACGGCAGGTGAAGGGCCAGCCTTACGTAGTCGCTGAACGCTATCTTCTTGTAAGCGAGGATTCCTCCATAACCGGTTATGTAGAGAACGTAGGGGATGACACCCTTGGTTCCATGATAGACCTTTCCGTTCGTGAGGTCTATGGTCAGATATGGCTCGACGTACTGGTTTTCACCGAGCCTTATTATGACTGTGTTGTTGCTGAGGAGTATCTGATTCTTCTGAACGAACCCAAACATTGCCACCTTGTGGTACTCCCCGTAGTTTATGGCCCCGCCAAGGTAGGCAATGGCGCCGAACTTTCCGAAGTCACTCTGCGGGTCGAAGGGGTCGAGGAACGTTATCACGTACTTGTCCTCCCAAGCCTCGAGGTCCACCTCTGCCTTCTCGTTGGTTCCCGAGAAGAACCTTGCCACGATATAGCGCCTGTCGTAGGCGTGTCCGCCGTCTGTAACTGCCCTTCTGTGGCTTAAGAGGCTCGACTCCTCCCAGTAGCCGTAGTCCCACCAGCTCAGAACCGTTGCGTATGCACTGCTGTGGTTCCTCAGCCAGAGCAGTGCATCCATCCAGCTCTCCGGCACGGTTCCGGGCATCTCTGGGTTGAGCATCTTGTAGTAGCTCATCGTGTTCTCCTGCTGGGTGTAGGCGTAGCTGGCCCCAACGTAGGGCAGCGGGAGGAACAGGAGTATCAGGAATATTGCGTAGAGGGCCTTTGTTGTGGGCTTCTCGTTCATTCTCTCGACCAGGACGAAGGCCTCACCGATTGCAAGTCCCCCGAGGATTGCTACCGGTCCAGACGCCTGGAAGGAGAAACGTACGGCGTTCCACAGAAGGTACATTGTCGCGAGGTAGTAAACGACTATCCATGTCTCTTTGTACCACGTGTAGTCCCTCTCCTTGAACTTCTTTCCAAGGCGGAAGAGCTCTATTATGAAGCCCGCGAGGGCTATGAAGAACACCAGGCCGTCCTTTGACTTGACGCTGAAGAACGGCGCAATCTGGCTCCACTGGGTTTTTGCAAGCTCGGCAACCGTCTGGTAGAGCGGTGTTGACTGGGTCGCCTGACCGAGGAACTTCAGGAGGTCCCTTCCAAAGTATCCGTAAAACGCCAGGAAGCCGACGACCGCTATCACCGCGACGGTACCAAACCTGTGGAGCTTGTCCGAGTAGTTGAGCCCGAACCTCTGGCCGTAGAGCATTATGAGGACGAGGATTGTGAGGGCTATGAAGGCCTCGAAGGCGAAGACGAGGAACTTGGGAATGCCCACGAACCCCGTGGCCGAAAGCGCCAGCCCGAGGATTATCGAAAGTCCGAGCACGGGATAGTAGTCCCTGAAGAACACGTTGAGCTGCTCCATCCTTCCGGCTATGAAGAGACCAACGGAAACTACTGCCGCGACGGTGAGGAGAACCATGACGCCCAGCTGGCTACCGTTCCAGACCCCCATGTAAACGGGGCTGAGCACGAGGAAGCCGAGGGCACCGACTATTTTCTTCCAGTTCCAGCTCTTCTCGTCGAGGTAGACGAGGAGGAAGAACACCGCGAAGAGGAAGAACATCATGAACGGTCCTTCACCACGGTTGTTTCCGGACATCGTCTTGGTTATGTTGGCCATCGAGAACATTATCAGCGCCGCACCCCAGAAGCCGGCCCACGTTGAGTGGAGCTTTCTGCCCACGAGGAAGACGCCGATGACTATCATTGCACCCACGAAAGGCGGCCATAGCTTAAAGGCGCCCATAACGCTCGTTCCGAAGAGTGCGTGTGTCACCTTGTAGAAGAGGGCCTGCATGGTGTAGAGTCCGAGGTAGCCTCCAGCCTTTATCCCCGCCGGGGGATAGGCGTACGCATAATACTTTGGAATCCACTCCTGAATGGCCTGCCTGTACATCTCGTAGTGGAAGAACGTGTCCGGGTCGAGGAAAGTCTTGTAGCTCGAGGTTACGTCCCTTATTTTGAACCCGACGTAGGCCAGCACCAGGACTATCAGTGGGAGCACGTATTCCCTGAAGTAAACGTAAAACTTCGAAAGCTCGGGCTTCTTCCCGAGTTTCTTGGCCTTTCTTTTCTCCTTAACGTCTGTCTTCATAAAACACCACCTCATTCAACGGTAACGGACTTGGCAAGGTTTCTCGGTTTATCGGGGTTGTTGCCCCTTAAAACGGCCAGATGATACGCGAGGAGCTGGAGGGGAACTATATATGGAATCGGGGTGAGTATCTCGTCGAGCTCGGGCATCTCTATGAGGACATCCGATGCCTCCTTCAGCCTCTCCGATGAGCCGAGGGACACTATGTAGGCCCCCCTTGCCTTGGCCTCCTCTATGTTGCCCAGCATTTTGTCAAAGGTCTTCCCGCTCGGTGCTATCGCCACAACGGGAACACCGTCCTCGATTAAGGCCAGCGGACCGTGTTTAAGCTCGCCCGCGCTCAGCCCCTCGGCGTGTATGTAGCTTATCTCCTTGAGCTTTAGGGCACCTTCAAGGGCCGTTGGGAGGCCTATACCCCTGCCTATGTAGAAGAAGTCCCTCCTGTCGTTAAGGTCTTCGGCCAGCTCGAGGAGGGATTCGTTCATTCCGAGGATTTTCTCAACGAGGTCGGGGAGCCTCCTCAGGTTCCTCTCAAGTTCGTCAAGCCTTTCCTCGCTCTCGGTCTTGAGAACCCTCGCCAGTTCGATTGCGAGCATGGTTAGGACCGCAAGCTGGGTCGTGTAGGTCTTCGTCGCCGCGACACCGATTTCGGGGCCCGCGTGGGTGTAGAGGGTTAAATCGGCTATCCTCGTCGCCATGCTCCCGACTACGTTCACTATTGCCAGAACCTTCGCCCCCTTCCTCTTGGCTAGCTTCATTGCCGCGAGGGTGTCCGCCGTTTCACCGCTCTGGGTTATCGCTATGACGAGGGAGTTCTCATCAACCAAATCTTCGAACTCGTAGCGGAACTCGCTGGCGTCTTCAACGATTGGAACCTTCTTGGCAAGCCTCTGGAGGAGGTACTTTCCAACGAGGGCAGCATGGTAGGAAGTTCCCATCGCGACGATGAAGATTCTATCGTAGTTCGCTATCTCCCTGGCCACTTCACCAACGACCTTCGCGTTCCCGTGGATGGCATCCCTGAGGACCCTCGGCTGTTCAAATATCTCCTTGAGCATGAAATGCTCGAAGCCGCCCTTCTCGGCCATTTCAAGCGTCCAGTTTATCGTTTTGACTTCTTTTCTGACTTCTTTCCCCGTCTCAAGCCTTTTCACGACCCAGGAGTCCTTCGTCACGACCGCGTACTCCATGTCGTCGAGGAAAACCACTCTGTTCGTGTACTCCAAGAAGGCCGGGACGTCGCTCGCGGCGAACATCTCACCCCTTCCTATTCCGAGCACGAGGGGACTCTCGTTTCTGACGAAGTAGAGCCTGTCCGGTTCTTCAGTGTAGATGATTCCAAGAGCAAAGGAGCCTTTAAGCTTGAGAAGCGCCCTCCTCAATGCCTCTTCAAAGCTTTCGCTCGATTTCAGCTCCTCCTCTATCAGGTGGGCTATCACCTCTGTGTCCGTGTCGCTCTCAAACCTGTGCCCCTTCCTGAGGAGCTCCTCCTTAAGCTCCGCGAAGTTCTCGATTATGCCGTTGTGAACGAGGGCTATCCTCCCGGTGCAGTCCTTCTGCGGGTGGGCGTTTATATCGTTGGGAACCCCGTGCGTTGCCCAGCGGGTGTGCCCGACGCCGCGCTTTCCGGGCATCTCAAGGAGTTTGAGCTTTTCAACAACCTCATCAACGCTTCCAACACCCTTCTTGATGTAGAGCCTTCCACCCTCTTCGGTGACCACACCAACCGAGTCGTAACCTCGATACTCAAGCCTCTTAAGGCCCTTAACGATGACCTCACAGGCCCTCCTTTCACCTATGTAGCCGATGATTCCACACATCACCTACCACCCGCTCTGCTCTTTCCCCACATAAACCCCTGAAGTTAAAAGCTTTCCTAAGAAAGTTGAACCAGGAAAAAGCCTTTATATGTGGTCTGCCATTCCCAATGGGAGGGGCGATGAACAGGAAGCTTGACGAGTTCCTCGGCTCCACTAGGCCGAAAACGAAAACCGAGGAGAAGCCGAAAAAGAAAAAGAAGCGCCTTAAATCAACGAGCCTTGATTCGTTTCTGCCCGAGGAGCACGTCAACTACTTCAAGCAGCTCAGGATAGGCTCGAAGAAGATTAGGAACGCAAGGATAGAGGAGCTATAGCGCCTCCGCTACAACCGCTTTCTCCCCAACCTTGAAGACGAAGGCCCTTTTGTCTCCCTTTAGCCCCGTCTCTATGCGCTTTCTTGTCCTCCAGTACTCCTCCTGGGGGACGCTCATTTTCAGAGTCGCCCTTCCGAAGCCTTCCCTTCTTAGGAAGTCGTTAATCCTGACCGGATGAAAGGGCAGGATGGCAACCACCGAGTAGGTTCTCTTGAGGTAGGGACTCTTAATCGGCTCGTCGCCGGTAGCTAAAACGCGCCTCTTCTCACGGAGGAGCATCTTTGCGTTGCCATTGAGCCTGTGGAACAGCTCGTTGAGCAAATCGGCATAATCAACGGCCTGCGGAATCTCGTAGAGGTAGCTCATAGGCTTTTCAGTCCACTCGACGATGTCCTCAAGGTTCGGGTCGCTCTCGAGCCTGACGCCGGCGGGAAGGATTACGGCGCTCCGCTCGGCTTTTGCGAGCGGCTCTGTGTAGAAGGTCAGCCTGTTCAGGTGGCCGTGCAAATCAATGTACTCGAACTCCCCTTTCCAGGGAACCCTCTCGCGCCTCATCTGGGGGGGCAAATCGAATATGAACGCATCGGTCTTGGCTTTGTAGGCGTTGTGGATTGCCAGCGGGCTTGGGAGCAAATCCTCAAGCCTCCTCTCGGGCATTTCCGGGGGCCGGGCCGGGTCTGAGAAGATTACCTCCGCGTCTATTTTCTCCACGGTCTCCGGGGCCAGAGAGTCGGCGTTGATGAATTCAATATTATTCACGCCGTAGCGCTCGGCGTTTCTCCTTGCGAACTCTATCTTGAGAGGGTCTATGTCGATGCCGTAGGCTTTCTCAACCTTCATCGCGTAGAAGATGAGCTGGATTCCGATTCCACAGGAGACGTCGGCGATGCTCCTGACTCCGAATTCTTTCAGGCGCTCGGCGCGGTATTTTGCGACAACCTCGTGGGTTGCGTAGCGGAGGCCCTCCATGTCGAGCCACAGGTCGTCGCGCGAGAACTTGTCTTTAGCCCTAATCCTCGCCCTCGCTATCTCGGCTATCAGCTCCCAGTCCTTTCCAAGCCTCGCGCGGAGCTTCTTCTCGTCAAAACCGCGCTTTATGAGCTCCACTGCTTCCCTGATTTCCTCCTCGGTTATCCCTTCGAGCATGTTTTCGCCTAAGGGGAGAGGCTTAAAAACGTTGCCCGCTTAGTTCCAGCGGTGTTAATAATGGACTGGAGGAGGACCGCTTTTGTGCTCATCGTTGCACTGACAATGGCGGGAACGGTATGGTTTGCCTATCACTTCGCATCCCAGCCGGGCCTCAACGACTACATCGGCGACGAGGTCTGGTACGTGCCCGCGAGCAGAAACGTTCTCCACCTTCTTGGTGTGAGCGTTACCTACGAGTTCAACGGAACCTACGGCGTCAACGTAATCTTCACGAACGAGAGCGACAAGTTCAAGTATCTGGGAGCGGTTGATGCCCTCGCCGCGGCCAACGGCGTCCGCTACCGCTACGAGTACTACAACTTCCCGGGGGTTTACTACGAGATTCCAAAGGCGACCTTTGACAAGTTCCTCCCCGAGCTGAAGGAGACGCTTCCGCCGGGGAGCTACTACATCGTTACCGGCTTTAGGTATCCGGACAAGGAGAACATACAGAACTACCTCAACACCGAGCATCCTTTCCTTGCAAAGGACCTGATAATGCTGAGCATGGTTCTCCTCGGGGACAAGCCCATCTACTGGCGTCTGCCAGGTATAATAGAGTTCGCCTTAATCGAACTCGTAGTCGTTCTCGCGACTTACCGGATAAGCAGGAGCTACCTCGCTTCACTCATAGCCCTCGCCTTTGTCGTCGCGGACCCGACGCTCCAGGCAACTTCCGTTGCGGCGATGCTTGACATACACACGGCGTTCTTTGTCTCGCTCTTCGTTCTGGCGCTGGTCTATGAGAGCGAGCTTGGCTCCTCGATTGCGATAGGCCTCGCGGCGGCCGCAAAGCTTGATGGTGCCTTTGGCTGGCCGGTCCTCCTCTGGAAGGCCCTGAAGAGGGAGAAAAGCTTCATAAGGTTCTTCTCTATAGTCGTCATAATACCAACAGCTGTTTTCCTCGTTCCGGAGATAACGATAATAAAGGCCATAGGCTTCGTCCCTTGGCTGGAGCAGTTTCTGGCGAGCTTCAAGTGGCACCTCAGCTACAAAGGACCCAACCCCAACACGTCGCCCTTCTGGCAGTGGTTCATCAACTACAGACCCTTCCCATTCCACTTCAACCCCAACGTCTTCGCGAGCACGGACCCCGTTCTCCTCCTCGGCATGGTCGTTCTAATCTTCGCGATGCCCTGGCTCTACCGCAGAAGGCCCGGGATTCTGACCCCCTTCATGGTCTTCTGGAGCACGGTCGGCTTCTTCGCCCTTCAGTACGTTCTCGGTGGGAAGACCCAGTTCAGCTTCTACGCAACCTCCCTCGTCCCATCGGCGGCGGTCGTTATGGGCGTCGCGCTGAACGAACTGCTGAGATGGGAGGCCTTCAGAAGCTCCCTGGCTTTCTACTGGGAGAAGCTGAGGGAGTTCAAGGAGTGGGCCTCTGAAAAGCTCGGCTCGGGAAGGACTAAACCCCCAGAAAGTCCTCAAGGCTGAGCTGACCTCTCTTTGGTTTTTTGGTTTCGGCTTTGAGCTTCTCCTCTATTTTCCTCAGCGTCTTCCAGCCGGCTCTCACAATCGGAGGAAACGTTCCGTGCTCCCTGTAATAATTCTCAAGAAACGCCCTCGTCCTCGGGTCGCTTGGATAGCCGCTCCCGATTTCGCCGTACTTCTCTTTCAGCCTCTCGATTTCCCTGTCCCTTGTAACCTTTGCAACGATTGAAGCGGCGGAAACCACCGGAAAGAGAGCGTCGGCGCGGTGTTTCGCTATGATTTCTGCCTCAAAGTTCAGCCTCTCCTTAAGGGCGTTCCCAAAGCGCTCTTCGTCAACGTCGGCGGCATCGGCGTAAATCACGTCAGGCTTCACCTTTAGGGAGTTCAATGCCTTCGCGAAGTTCTCGACCTCGAACTCGTTGAGCGTTCCCTCGCGGGAGCTTATCTCCTCCGGCGAGAGAACCAGAACGACGTAATCATCCGCAAGGCTTAGAATCTCGTCGAAAAGCTTCTCGCGTCTCTTCGGCGTCAATTTTTTTGAGTCCTTAACTCCGAGCTCCTCAAGCCCCGGTAGGTTCTCTTCGTCAACGACTATGGCCGTGATGACCATCGGGCCTATTACCGGCCCCCTGCCGGCCTCGTCGATGCCAGCTATCTTCCGTCTCAAAGTTTCACCTCCGGAAGAGGAGCGCGCCGTAGATTACGCCCAGCATTATGGTCGCTATACCGCTCGGCGGGATTGCAGTGAAGTAAGCTAAAACCACCGACGAGAGCTGGACGGCGAGGGTTAAAAGCAGGCTAACCGCGAGGACCTTCCTCAAATCCGAGCTCACCATGAGCGCTATCGCGCCGGGCAGAACTGCAACGACCTGGAGGGTTATTAGTCCAACAGTCTGGACGATTAGGGCACCGATAGCGCCCACGAGGACGTAGAGAATCATGAGGTAGGCCCTTGCGTTCCCGCCGTAGCTCTCAAGCCCCTCCGGGTCGAAGCTGAGGTAGAGAAAGTCGCGGTAGAGGAAGAGGAGGACGAAGAAGATGAGCGCACCGCCCAGGATTAAAACCGTCAGGTTGCTGAGCGTTATGAGGAAGATGTCGCCGGTCAGGTAAGAAACGATGTTCTCGGTAAGGGGGAAGTAGGGCCTGCTCGCCATGACCTTGTACAGGATTCCGAAGCCGAGAACGGTAAGTCCGGCCACGAAGCTCGCTACTATTCCTACAGCCGAATCCGGGGTGAAGCCGAGCTTTTCAACCTGTGCTATGATTAGGACGATTGTAATCGTCACTACGAGCGCGACAAGGGTTACGAGGGCGTAGCTGTTGAAGAGGAGCGCGAGAATCATCCCGAGGACGGCTCCGAAGAGGAGGGCGTGAAAGAGCGCGTGCGTGAGGAAGGCCAGGCCCTTGGTGTTTATCAGCGGGCTCAGCAGGCCGAGGAGGACGCTGACCATAATACTTGCGAGGATTGCCCTTAGAATGAACTCAGGAATCACAGCCCACCACCCCTGTCCCTGTGAATGTGGAAGTCGCCGGTTATGCAGTAGAGCTTTCCGCCGACAGGGATTACCTTCGCCAGCGGGCCGTAGACGGACTTGATGATGCCGTCGGTGAGGACATCTTCCGGTTTTCCAAAGGCTATCAGCCTTCTGTTAATCAGCATTACGAGGTCGCCTATCTCAAGGAGCGGGTTTATGTCGTGGGTCGTTATTATCATCGTGACGTTCTTCTCGGATTTTATCTTGCTGAGGACGTTCGTTACCTCTGCCCTCGCGCTTGGGTCCAATGCTGAGAGGGGCTCGTCGAGGAGGAGCAGTTTGGGGTCGCTCATTAAAGCCCTCGCGAGCAGAACCCTCTGCTTCTGACCTCCAGAAAGCTCGCGGAAGAGTTTGTTCTTAACGTGGCCGAGGCCCACAAAGGTCAGAACCTCCCCGGCCTTCTTCAGAACCTCCCTTGGAATCTTGAAGTGGGCGAAGCCCCTCCCGTAGAACCCGCCCATCGCGACGACCTCTAAAGCCGTGAGCGGAACGCGCTCGTTGAGTGAACTGCTCTGAGGAACGTAGCTTATCAAACTTCTTGCGTCGCAGGGGTTCCTTCCGAAGACGAGGAGCTTTCCCCTGTATTCGCGGTGGAAGCAGGCTATCGTTTTCAAAAGCGTGGTCTTGCCCGCGCCGTTCGGACCGAGGAGGAGCAGGGTTTTACCCTCCTCTAACCTGAACGTCACGTCGCTTAAAGCCGGTTTTCCCTCGTAGAGTATCGTGAGGTTCTCTGCTTCCACAGCCGCCATCCGCATCCCAGACAATCTTCATCGGTTCGTTTTTAAACTTTGATGTTCCTCTAATGGACATATCTGGGTAATCTCATTGCAGAAATTTTAAAAGATTGGGCATGCAAACCTTTTGGAGAATTTTTGCAGGGGTAAGCTTATAAGGGCTCAAACAAAGCGGTTGGGGGTGATGCTCATGGCTCCCAAGAAAAAGGAGAGACAGGTCGAGGGGGACGAAGTCATCCGCGTTCCTCTCCCGGACAGGAGTCAGGGTCAGCTCTTCGGCGTTATAGAGCAGGCCCTCGGTGCAGGGTGGATGGACGTCCGCTGCGAGGACGGCAAGATAAGGAGATGCAGGATTCCAGGCAAGCTCAGGAGGAGGATGTGGATGCGCGTTGGCGACGTTGTCATAGTTCAGCCTTGGTCCGTTCAGAGCGATAAGAGGGGCGACATAGTTTACCGCTACACCAAGACACAGGTTGATTGGCTTCTCAGGAAGGGCAAGATAAGTCAGGACTTCCTCTCGGGCGGGGAAGCTCTCCTCTAACCTCCCGCCGAGTGATGAAGCATGCGGGAGAAACTTGAGAGGGAAATCGAGGAGATACTGGGCCTCAGGGAAAGGCGCGAAAAGGACAGCGAGCTGTACAAGATAGCCAACGAGGTCTTCGACAGGACGACGAAAGAAACCCTAGTCTACCTGCACAGGCGCGGTAAAATCGAGGAGCTTTGCGGTGTAATAAGCACGGGCAAGGAAGCAAACGTCTTCGCTGGGGTTGATTCGGAGGGCAACAGGATAGCGGTGAAGATTTACAGAACTTACACAACCGAGTTCCGCAGAATATGGGAGTACCTCGCGGCGGACCCGAGAATTGGCTATCTGCCGAAGGACATGAGGAAGTTAATCTTCGTCTGGGCGAGGAGGGAGTTCAAGAACCTCCAGAGGGCGATAAAGTACGCCGTTCGCGTTCCCGAGCCGATAATCTTCCGCAACAACGTCCTAGTAATGGAGTTCATCGGCGATGAGACGCCCGCTCCAAGGTTGAAGGACGTTGAGAGGGAGCTTGAGAAGAGCGACTTCGAGGAACTGTACGACTATTTAATCGGCGTCATCGAGAGGCTCTGGAAGCGCGGCGACATGGTTCACGGCGATTTGAGCGAGTACAACGTCCTGCTCTGGGACGGGCCGGTGGTCATAGACTGGTCGCAGGCAACCGTGCGGAGGAACAGAATGAGCGTTGAACTGCTGAAGAGGGATTTGAGGAACGTTACGAACTATTTCGCGAGAAAGGGTGTTGATGTTGAGGATTACGAGGTGAAGCTCCGCGAGCTTGTTGAGGGGTGAGAGCATGGACGAGTTTGAGAGGCTCCTCAAGAAATACGAGCGCGTTGATAAGGACGGGAAGCCCGTTGAGGAAGAGGGCGGTGAGATTGATTACCTTGCAGAGGGCGAGCAGGAGGAGTTCGTCAGGATTCCGAAGGAGAGGGTGGCAGTTCTTATAGGCAAGAAGGGCAAAACCAAGAGGGAGATAGAGGAGCGCACCGGGACGAGAATAGAGGTGGACAGCGAGACAGGGGAGGTCTTTATAACATCAACGGAAAAAACCAGGGACCCTCTCGCCGTCTGGAAGGCGAGGGATATTGTTCTTGCAATCGGAAGGGGCTTCTCGCCGGAGAGGGCCTTCCGTCTGTTCAACGAGGGTGAAATCCTTGAGGTCGTGAACCTTACTGATATCGTCGTCGGGAACGAGAAGAACGCCCTGCCGAGGGTGAGGGGCAGAATAATTGGCCGGAAGGGAAGGACGAGGGAGATTATCGAGGAGATGAGCGGTGCAGACGTTAGCGTTTACGGAAAGACTGTGGCGATAATCGGAAACCCGATTCAGGTCGAAGTCGCGAGGACTGCAATTGAAAAGTTAGCGAGGGGTTCACCTCACGGCGTCGTTTACCGCTACCTCGAGAGGAGGAAGAAGGACCTCGAGCTTGAAAGCTCGGCCTACTACGAGGCCCTTGAGGGCGAATTTAAGCTGGAGGAGGAATGACGATGGCGGAGGCGAGTCAGCTGTTTAAGGAGTTCAAGGTTCAAAGCGTCAGCGAGTTCTTCAGGCGAAACGCGGCAATGCTCGGCTACACTGGAAAAGTCCGCTCGCTCACGACCGTTGTCCACGAAGCCGTTACGAACTCGCTCGACGCCTGTGAAGAGGCTGGAATTCCGCCCTACATAAGGGTGGAGATTGAGGAGCTCGGAAAGGAGCACTACAAGGTCGTCGTTGAGGACAACGGACCCGGAATACCGGAGAAGTACATAACCCACGTCTTCGGAAAGATGCTGGCCGGAACGAAGGCGCACAGGAACATACAGAGTCGCGGCCAGCAGGGTATCGGTATAAGCGGCGCTGTCATGTTCGCCCAGATTACGAGCGGAAAGGCAACGCGCGTGATTACCTCCACCGGCGACGAGATAATCGAGGCCTGGGTCAAGATTGACGTTGATAAAAACGAGGGTAAAATCGTCAAAAAGGAGAAGCATCCGAACCCAGATAACTGGCACGGGACGAGGATAGAGCTTGAGGTGAAGAACGTCAAGTACATCCGCTCCAAGCAGGGCGTCTACTGGTACCTCAAGCTCACCGCGATAGCCAATCCCCACGCCCACATCGAGCTGATTGAACCCGACGGAAGGCTGATTGTCTTTCCGCGCTCGAGCGACGAGATTCCAGAGCCGCCCGTAGAAATGAAGCCCCACCCGAAGGGCGTCCTGACGGACGACGTTTACAGGATGGCCAAGAAAACGAAGAGGACAACGGTGAGGCGCTTCCTTGTTGGTGAGTTCTCTAGGATAAGCGACAAGAAAGTTGATGAGCTTGTGGAGTATATAGCGGCCCTGAGGCTCATCAAGACCGTTGAGGACAAGAGCGTCCAAGAACAACTCTACGAGAGGCTTATGAACGGTGAAGTCAAAGCCGTCCTCCGCTCCTTCAAGGGATACACCAAGGTCGTCAAGCAGGTCGAAAAGATTATGGAGAAGCCGCCCGAGAAGCTCACCTGGCACGAGGCCGAGGAGATAGTCGAGGCCTTCAAGTACATGAAGTTTTTAGCTCCGCCAACGCACGGCCTCAGGCCCATAGGCGAGGAGAACATCGAAAAAGGTCTTATGGGAATTCTCAAGCCGGAGTTCGTGACGGCGGTAACGAGGCCTCCCAAGGTTTACTCCGGCGGAATCCCATTCCAGGTCGAGGTTGGTCTAGCCTACGGCGGTGAGATACAGGGCGGGTTTGACCTTCTGCGCTACGCAAACCGCGTTCCGCTCCTCTTTGATGCGGGCTCATGTGTAACAACCCAGGCCGCACGCTCGATAGACTGGAAGAGGTACCGGATTGATGACCCCGACAGAACGCCCCTAGTGCTTATGGTCAACGTCGTTTCAGTCCACGTCCCCTACACAGGAACCGGAAAGCAGAGCATAGCCAGCATCGACGAGATATACAACGAGATTCGATTGGCCATAATGGACGTTGCGAGAAGGCTCCAGACGTACCTCAGCGGGAAGCACAGGCGCCTCTACCAGGTCAAGAGGAAGAAGACCTTTGAGAAGTACGTGCCCGAGATAGCGAGGGCTTTAAGCATACTCACCGGCGAGCCGGAGGAAAGGATTAGAAAGTACTTCCTGCAGTTCATTGAGAGCCACTTCGCTTCAAAGGAGCTTGTTTCAGAGGGAACCGCAGTGGAGGTGGTTGAGGATGCCTAAATCAAAGGCCCTGAAACGCGAGAAACCGAAGGAGAAGTTCTCCTACGACCCTCAAAAGGTTCTCAGGAAGCTTGAGGAGTATGGAAGAAACGTTTTGGAGGCAATAAAAGCCGGTAAAAATCCCTACTTTGACATCCCCATGCGCGGACTGAACAACGTCTACTTCGACGAGAGGAGCAGGCTAATCAAGATGGGTGACAAGCTCTCCAGGAGGTACTTCCTCAACGTTGCTCACGCAAGAAAGTTCATGCAGACCTTGCTCATAATGGCCTACGTGAAGAGGCTCGTCGCTGAAGGTAAGCACGCGAGCCTTCGTGAAGCCTACTACGCCAACAAGCACACTATTCCCGGAACGAAGGAGAACACCTTCGAGGACCAGCGCGAGAGCGACCCGATTATCGAAGATTTGGAGAGGATGCTCGGCGTCCTGCGTGAGGAGATGCACATTACAGCGGACAGACGCGGCTACATCTACGGCGATATAGTCATTCGCGACGGCGAAGACGAGTTCAACGCGAGCAAGCTCGGAAGCGGTGGCTGGGCCGTCCCGGGAACTGTGGAACACATCCAGTTCCCCGAGATAAACGTTGATTACGCTCTGGTCGTCGAAACCGCTGCTATGGCAGACCGTCTCATTGAGGAAAAGTTCCCCAAGAGGGAGAAAGCCTTAATCATAGCGACCCAGGGGCAGGCCTCGCGCGGCGTCAGGCGTCTAATCCACAGGCTCCACTATGAGGAAGGTTTGCCCATCATCGTCTTCACCGATGGCGACCCCTACGGTTGGTACATATACTCCACCATAAAGCAGGGCTCGATTAATCTGGCTTACCTCAGCGACAAGCTTGCAACGCCGGAAGCGAGGTTCGTCGGCATGACGATGGACGACATAAAGCGCTATGGTTTGGAAAACGTAACCGAGAAGCTCAAGGGAATTCCCCCGAACAAGAAAGGCGGCCCGACTGGCGACTACAAGAGAATCCTTGAGGAGATGGAGTATCCTTGGTTCCAGAACAAGGAGTGGCAGAGACAGCTGAAGCTTGCGCTCAGCTGGGGTGTCAGGATTGAGCAACAGGCTCTAGCGAATAAGTCCCTCGAGTTCGTTGCCAAAGAGTACCTCCCCGAAAAAATAAACAGCGGTGATTTGCTGCCATGACGACGACTGAGGAGCTCGTCGCCCGTGTTAACAAAATACTCGATGACATAGGGATAGACCTGAGCGAGCTCTTTGAGGATTTTGACCCCGTTAGACTGGCCCGCACACTCTCCCGGAACGTTTCCCTCCTGAGCGACCTGCAGGAGGAGCTTGAAAGGCGTGTTGGGGAGACCGCTCCCCCCGTTCGGTTCACGGACAAGAGGAGCAAGGACCCCCACCTTCAGTGGATTTACAGGAAGAAGCACAACAGGGCTTTGGCCCTTGAGAGGCTCCGCTCGGCAATAACCGCCCACAAGATGGCTTTATCTATACTCTCGGCCAACTACACCTTCAGGCTCGGCAGGAGGGAGATTCCGATAGAGGTCGTAACGAAGGAAAACGCCGAGAAAATTAAAGCGGTTGAAAAGCCTGTAAAGCTTGGAAGGCTTGAGATACTGCCCTACCTCGCGTACTCCGGGGATGTACTTCGTCTTTTGGCAAGGGAAAGCGTTGATGTCCGGGAAACTTTCAAGTTCATAAAGGGCAAGCTCCGGGAGAAGGGGACCGTAAAGACGAGGAGCATACGCATTGAAGTTGAGTACTTCGAGAACAACAGGCTGAAGAAGACCCGCCTTGACCTTCCAGCCGATGCGGACATAGAAACTGAGCTGAAGAGGCGCTACGGAAGGAGGTTCCGCTGGCGCGTTTTAACCTTCGTGAAGACTAAGGGGATACTCATAAACAACCACTACACCGTTGACAACCTCGCCTTAGCTTATGCCTCCCTCGACCCTAAGGGTGGAGCCGAGAAGCTTGGACTGGACCTCTTCCGCTACTACTTCCTCACCTCCTCGACGGAGCGCGAAACCTTGGGCATCTTCCCTGGAATAAAGCTCTGCATAGACTGCCACTACTCCATCCTCGACCTTCCCTTCAGACGTGAGAAGGACTTCAAAACCGGGCAGGGGAGCATCTACGTCATGAGGAAGTGTGAGATGGAGAGTCAGCTTGCCGGAAAGAGAAAGGACATCACCACTATTCCCAACTACCTCCTTGGAGGGGTTCTGCTATACGGAATGAGCGATTATGATGAAGGCAAGGTGGCCGAGCTTCTCGGGATTGATGAGGCCGAGCTTAGGGAGGCCATAAAAAAGTTCGTTATTTCCGGCCTTCACAAGGTTCTGTTCAGTGAGAGTGAGGTTCAGAAGTTCGGGAAGTTCATGCCGAAGAGCGAGACGGCAAAGAGGTTTCTGGACCTCCTCCAGGGGTGAGGGGATGAAGGTTAAGGTCAGTGCAAAAACCTACGATGAGCTTTTGCGAAAGCTATCCCGACTTACTGAGGACGTTACTGAGGTCTACATAAACTTGAGACCGACCAAGGAGGTCGTCGTTAAGATTCTCGAGAACGCTCCCAACGTAAGGCGGATAAGCTGTCCTCCAAGCCTCTATCCAAAGGTCTCGAAGAGGATAATCTACGCCCTCGGTCAGCTCGGTATAGAACTCGTTCCCGAGGAGAGACCTCGCGGGAGGCCGAGGAAATACGATGAAAAAACGGTGAAGCTCGTCCGTGAGCTGGCAACGAGGGGCATCCCGATGCGGGAAATCAGCGAGCGTCTAGGTATTCCCCTTAGAACGGTTTACTACATGCTTGATGAAAAGATTAGGAGATAAATTACTTAAACCACATAACTCCTTATTCTCCGATTGAGGTGCTGATTTATGGGACATTTTGAACCTGTAAAGACCGTAGTTGATAGGATAAACTCCTACCTGTCAGAGGAGTATGAAGAGGACAGAATCGGTTTTGCAATCGAGGAGATGAAGCTCTCCGACGACGGGCGCTATCTGGCCGTTCTCGTGAGGGATGATTACGATTCCAGGTTTCTGCACGCTTTTGAAGTCTCAGGTGAGCCCATCGCCGGCTGGGAAAAGGGTGTTCCAATTCCCTGTCAGTCGGAGGTTATAATCTTCCCAGGAAAAAACTACATCGCCGTATTCTCCAAATGCGGCGGCGGGGAGGTTGCTCTCTATCCTCTGAAAGAGAATCCTAGGGAAAAGGCCCTCAGAATAACCTTCTCAAGGCCACCGATTTACGTATCATTGACTCCCCACGACAGAGTCGTGATATTCGGAGATATGAGACTTAACTTCACTGCACCCTCGGAGGCTGAGATTATATTTATACCCATTCTGCCAAGGGGCTACGCGTTCTTTCACGGAATCTACGACACCGACGATGAAGTTTACATTCTGCACACGTTCAAGGAACCCAGCGGAAAGAAAACGGTTCTCAGGGTTGGGAAAATACCGTTTCCGGTTTACCCGTACTACTCCGCAATTGAATTCTGGGACGGCATGGAGATAGTGGCCACGTACGCGTCTCCCCCGACCATAAAGGGAACCCTCGGTGACATGTGGCTGAGAGACGAAGTTCCCCACGCACTTCTCGGGACCAAGATGGGGACGGAGATATATCTGATGTTTGAGAAGAAGACGTCGGTTCTTCCCCTTCCCGGAGAGCTCGTATTCGCGAAGTTCACTGAGAGAGGTCTCTTCATAGCGGTCGGCCAGTTCAGGGGATACCTCTACGGAGGAGTGGTTCCGTACGAGGTACTGAACGGCAGGAAGTCCATATCGCTGGACGACCTCGAGGACAAAACACTCTTCGGGCGCTACAACCCCGAGTTCCTCGACCCTAAGTTCTCTGGAATATCCCGCGACGGCAGGGTCCTCTACATCGGAAGAACCTCGGGAAAAACTAGCTCGAGTGGCGCGTTTTACTACTACCTCATCAAGGACAACCCGTATCTGTACGTCCTCAAGACCGGGGAAGCGCCGACCGAAGAGGAGGAGGTCGAGGAGGATTCCATACCCGGCGTTCTCGAGACGTTCAAGAGCCTAATCTTCTACGGTCCCCCCGGAACCGGAAAAACCCAAACGGCGATAGACCTCGCCAAAAAGGCAGACCGGTTCGAAGTGGTGACGTTCCACCAGTCCTACAGCTACGAGGACTTCGTTGAGGGGTTCAGGCCGGCCGAGCTGGGCGGCCGTCTGGTTTACCGCGTCGCCGATGGAATCCTCAAGAGAATGGCTATCGAGGCAATCTACCACGGCGTAACCGGCTCGAGGGGAACGGACTACGAGGAGATGAAAAAGGTTGTTGTGGACTTCCTGCGGAGGAGAAAGAAAGGGGAGAAAGTAGAGTTTCACCCGAGGGGCAGGTACTACCTCGTCATAGACGAGATAAACAGGGGGAACATCAGCAGAATCCTCGGCGAGGTCATAACCCTGCTTGACCCAGACAAGAGACTCGGCGCCGAGAGGGAAACCATAGTGACGCTACCCTACTCGGGCGAACCGTTTTCCCTGCCACCGAACCTCTACATCATCGGAACCATGAACTCAACGGACAGGAGCATAGCCTTCCTCGACATGGCCCTCAGAAGAAGGTTTGCCTTCATCGAGGTCCTCCCGAGGCCGGAAACCCTCGGCCGCTTTGAGGTCGGCGGCATAAACCTCCAGCACCTCCTCTCGAAGATTAACGAGGCCATTGAGGAGGAGAGGGGTAAGGATTACACCATCGGACACGGCTACTTCATGGAGGTGGCGAACTCATCTGAGAAAGTCAAGGCCCTCAAGAGGGTGTTCTATTACAAGATACTCCCGCTCCTCCAGGAGTACTTCTACGGGAACTGGGAGGCCCTCCGCAGGGCACTGCCGGGCTTCAGCTTCATAGATGAGAAGGGCAGGATAATCGAGATGAGCGATGAGGAGTTTCTGGAGACCCTTCGCAGACTGGTGAACGAGAAATGACCGAGGACATCGTCGTAAGGCTCTACGAGTTCGGCAAGATTTCGATGAGCGAGCTCAGGGAGCTTGGGGTGGACCTGTCGTATCAGGAGCTATCGCACTTCGTGGAGGTCATCAACTCGATTCACGGCGGGGAGCAGAGGGTGTTCAGCCTTGAATACTCGCACAGAGATAGGGAACACTACCTGCGCGCCCACGGAAGCGTGGGATTCGCGTACTACCTGAAGGGAAGAAAGAGGATAACCTTCCAGGTCCTCCCAAAACCCTTCAGAACCGACCCCGACGACAGGCGCTCCGTCCAGTTCTTCCTTCAGCTCCTCAACCTCGCCGGGGGAATGAGGGTAGGGTCCGAAGAAATCAGTACCCTCGCCGAGGAGTACAGCAGGAGCGGGGACATAGACGAGCTCTTCAAGAGCATGTACGTTCTCCTCCTCGCCAGGGCCTTGGGGGAGGGACCTTACCTCGAGT
>NZ_JAMONU010000164.1 GCF_027066465.1 Thermococcus sp. | reverse complement strand
TTGGTTCCCTGCTACGACGTCAGAACTTGGAGGGACGTTAGAACCGCCGTTGACCGCTCGATACTCCACACAAAGTGGGTGAACGAGAACCTGAACGGACGGAACGATGAGGTAAGGCTTCTCAAGCGCTTCCTGAAGGGCATCAACGCATATGGAAGCGAGATTTACGTTAGGGGCTTTTCCGGCTATTTGGCCGAAATCCTCGTCATCAAGTACGGCTCCTTCCTCGACGTGGTCGAGAGGACGGACTTCATACTGAGACAGAAGATAATAGACCCAGCGGACTGGCTGAGGAAAGAACCGGAAATCGCGCTCAGGACAGTGAAGAGGGAAACCGAGGAGGACAGACCGCTGATAGTGATAGACCCCGTCGACCCGAGGCGGAACGTTTCGGCCAACCTGAGCTGGGAGAAGTACGGGCGCTTCTACTTCAAGAGCATGGAGTTCCTCGAGAATCCCTCGGTCAGGTTCTTCTTCCCACAGAAGAAACTCAAGGGGAGCTACCTCGACGAGCTGAGGAAGAGGGGAACAGCCCTTGTGACGCTCCTAATCGATGTCCCCGATATGGTGGACGACATCTTATTACCCCAGCTGGAGAGGAGCGCGAGGGGCTTCGAGAAGGCCCTTGAGAGGGAAGGCTTCCGCGTTCTCGGTTGGGACGTCGGGAGAAAGAGCAAGGCCTTCATAATGCTCGAACTCGACAGGGAAAAAAGGGAGCGGGTGAAGATTAAGCCTGGCCCGGAGTTCTTCACCGAGAGGGGACGGAACTTCTACCTGAAGAACGAGAAGGTCTGGGTCATTGGAAAGAGGCTCTACTCCGAGAAGACCGTCCGTGAGAGTGTTGTGGATGTTATCCTTGAACTCCTTGAGAAGAACCAGGTGGCTTTAGGAAAGGGCATGAGGGAGGCCGTGAGAAAAGCCGATGTCCTGCTAAACTACGTCCCCAAGGAGCTGGAGGAGGAGGCCTATCTCTTCCTGAGCAGAGAGAAGTGGAATCTCAAGGAGTAGGAGCAGGAACCCCTTTCTGCCAGCAACCTTCTTCAGCCGCTCAAGCACCTCCATGAGTTCGAAGTACTTCCTGCCATCGAAACCCCTGGAAAGGTAATCTACCAGCCTCGACTCCCTTAAACCGACTGGTTTTCTGGCCTTCATTGAAACCACCGGTTATAAGTTTAGGATAGGCAAAAATATAAGCCTATCCATGCTGGCAGTAATCCGGGTTCTCCCAGAGACCGTGCCTTTCGCCGGGAATGTGGCCCGTGTCAGCAACGGCCCACTCGAGGTTGTAACCTTCAATGATGACCCTCAGCTCTCCAGACAGGTCGCGCTTTCCAACGTAAAGGGAAGCCCTTGTCACGACGTTGTAGCCGCTCGTTGGAACATCGGGTTTCAGAGCTCTGAGCCAAGCCTCTTCACTCGTCTCCCAGCCCTCGATTGAGGGCATAGCGGAGAGGTTCCAGAGAGGGTAGAGGTTCTCAAAGTTGAGGAGCTTTAGATATGCCCCGATGAAAAGGCCCTGGATTTCCCTCCCGTCAAAATACTTCATCAGCTCAATCAGAGCCTTCACCATTACCGAGACGTTGGAGAAGGCAACGCGGGTGTCGATGTTCTCCCAGAAGCGCGGGCATGAGTGGTTCGCTAACAGCATCAGGTAGTAGGTCCTGCCGAGAGGTAGGGCGTCCCTATCGCCGTTGACAGGTTCGAGAACGTAGTTGAGCGACGTGCTCAGACCAAAGTAGTCGTAGTAATCCCTGAAGAAGACCCTCGCGTACCTTACCAGGAACTCCTCTGGGTCGGCGTTAAGTTCTTTAAGGCCCTTTATGACGCCGAGCCGTACCGCCCTGTTAAGCTCCTCAAAGAGCCTCGTAAATGCAACCTTCCAGAGCTGGGAGATTTTTCTTCCGCTTATTTCCCTCGCGAAGACCCTTCCATCGGCCCTCCGGTAGCCAAGCCAGCGCGAATCGCTCGTCTTGCCATCGAGGCTTAAATCAAAGTAATCGCTCCAGCTGGAGTAATCTTTGACGGGCATCTCAAAGGAGCACTCACCTTCCAACCGCTTGAACTCACCGGAGAGCTTCTTCCAGACGAAGGAAGGCGCCGAAATCCGTTCAACACCTTTTTCCTCAAGGCCAGTCATCCATGCAACGAAGCGTTCGAGCTGTGCCGGATTGCCGAGCAGGCTCTCGAGGTCGCTCGCGGTGAAGACCAGGTAGGGAACGCCGAGATTCTCCTTGTAATCGTCCCTCCGAGAGAGGGTCTCGCTCACCAGGCCGGGAACGTCGAGGGTGTTGAAGGCAAAGGCGTCGCTCAGGCCCCACTCGCGGCCGAAGACGAAGGAGTTAGAGTAGCGGTTGCACGAGTACTTCGCCTGCGGAAAGTCGTAGAGGAGCCCTCTCTCATCGAGCAGAAAGACGAGCTTCCTATCGGTAAGGGATTCAATGAGCTGAACGGTCTCTCTCGTTATTACAGCCTCCGGGAGCCAGTAGCCGATTACAGGCTTACCGCCAACCAGCGGGGAGTAGAAGTCAAAGGAAACCCTTGCGAGAATTCTCTGCTCAAACTCGTCGAGATGGGGCATTATCGGATGGAATGGAACCGTCGGAACGGCGTCGAGGTTCTTAAGGAGCTCAACGGCATCTTCAAAGACATTCCTCCTGTACTTAAGGAGCATGAGGAACGTGAAGGGTTCGATATCGACGCTGACTTCCTTGAGCCTTGAGAGAACATCGGAAATCCTCTCATAGGAGTAGAGCATCGCCCGCGTCCAGTTCTCGCCCCTAACCTCCTCATCACCGATTCTAATCGCGACCGGGCTTTTCCGCTCCTCATATTCTATCGGGCCGGAGCCGTCGCCGTTTTTAACGTAAACTATGTCGCCCGGCTGGTAGGCGTGAAAGTGGTGGGCGTACTTCATGAACATGGTCTCACCGTGAGTGATACGTCTCCAACCCTTATCGCCTTTTCCTACCCACATCTGCCCGACAGGTTAATAAACCTGTCCAGCAAAGCACAGATGGTGGGAGAATGAAGAGGCTCTTGAGGGAACTTCTCGGTGAAGATTTAGCCAACTACCTCGAACTTTTAAGGGCGAAGCTGGCCTTTGCGGAGGAGCTTTACGGCGTCAAGATGAACTACGTTCCCCTCGTTACGGAGGATGAGATTGTCGTCCTAGACAAGAGGGATGGACTGATAAAATGGCTGAGAACTAAGAGACCTCTCACCGAGGACGAACTCCGAAAGCTGTCCGGCAAAATTCGCGAGAGCCTCGAGAGCGGCTACGTTGAAACGCTCCTGACGATGAACATGTCATGCATCAACGTGCCGGGGGAGTAGCTTTTTAAATTCCGTTTTTAACTCGGCTCGATGAAGAGGGCCGAGCTCATACTTCTCACGATAACGGCAATGTGGGGCTTCACCTTTCCGGCGATGAAGGTCAGTCTGGACTACCTTCCGCCGATTCTCTTCTTAGCTTACCGCTTCGGCATCGCGTCTCTCCTAATGCTAATCCTCTTCCGCTCAAAGGTCCTCAGAAATGACACCCTGTGGGAGGGCTTCCTTCTCGGGCTTACACTATTCTTTGGCCACGGCTTCCAGATTGTGGGCCTTGAGTACACCACCGCGTCGAACTCTGCCTTTATAACGTCTCTCTACGTCGTTTTCACGCCCTTCATAGCCTACTTCCTCCTGGGGGAGAGGGTAAAAGCGAGAGACGTTCTGTCGCTTGCCATCGCCCTCACAGGACTGTACCTCATCTCCGGGGCAAGCTCGAGCATCGGCTACGGCGACTTTCTAACGGCCCTCTGCGCGGTTAGCTTTGCATTCCAGATAGTCCTCGTCCAGCGCTTTGGCGAGAAGGACTACCTCAGCCTGGCCTTCTGGCAGATTTTCTGGAACTTCGTCTTTTCCTTAATCTTCGCGCTGGCGGTCGAGCCCAAGGTTTTTCCAAGGGAGTTGCTCCCCTGGCTCGGACTGCTCTACACGGCCCTCTTTGGAACGGTTGTGGCTTTCACCCTTCAGGTCAAGTACCAGAAGTACACGACGGCTTACAAGGCGGCGCTCATATACTCCATGGAGCCAATATTCGGCTCCCTGTCGGCTTTTATTCTGCTCGGTGAGAGGTTCACGGGGAGGGCGCTCCTCGGGGCGGGCCTGATAATGGCGAGCGTCTGGAACGAAATCAGGAAAAATTAACGAAAGGTTAATAAAATTTGAAAGCCATTCTTAGTTGGAGGTGGTGGTTATGGTGCACGAGTACATTAGGAGCAAAACCAAGGAGTTCTCAAAGGAGGAAAAGGAGAGGCGCTACAAGTACCTCGGGAAAGAAGTTATAGACGTTGGAGACCCTGGACTCGACAGCATCCCCGAGTTCTACGGCATAGCGAACGCCATCTGGCGCGACTGGAAGAACGGGGAGATAAGCACGAGGACGGCCCTCGGAAGGCTCGCGCTTCTCAAACTGCTCACCTACAAGAGCAAAAACAAGAAGATTCAGGACATCCCGGAGGAGGAGCTTGAGGAGGTCAGAAAGTTCATAGACTACGTGATACAGGTCATCAAGAACGAGAGCAAGAGAAAGGGCGAGCCCGAGGAGGAGAGGCAGGTCGAGGAGAAGACTTCATCGTAAGGCCTCTCTTACAAATTCTCCCGCCCTCAGGATTTTAACTTTTCTTTCATCAAAACGATAAGTTTTGGTAGCTTCATCCCTAATCCGGACGATGTGTTTCGTGTTTTCTGAGATAATATAATCCACTTTCTTGGCGTAGGCCACGTCAAAGAACTTAGCGTCGTTCGGGTCCCTCAGGTTCTTTAGGAACTCAGGGTCATCGGAGAACTTTCGCCGAGGACGAACCATGATGCTCTTGTTCAGTACAAGGGTGAGTATATAGTCAGCAACGTTTGGCCTTCCAACTTCGTCGCCAATTACAAGTAATTTCTCCTGCATTTCTTCAGCTATTTCCTTTGAAATGAAATTCGTAATCTCACCAGTCCTCAGCGCTTTAAGAACCCTCCATGCCGGAGAACGTTTCGGATTTTTAGTTTTCAATGCGCTAATCAGAACCGAGGTGTCCAAAACAACCCTGATTTTATCCGCCATCTCAAACAACCCCTAATTCTCTCAGCTTCACCTCGATGCGCTTGAACTTCCTAAAACTCCTCTCGCCAATCCCTATCAACGTTTCAAGGCTCTGCTCTACTGGTTCAGAGTTCTCTAATTCTTTCTCTATTTCCTTCTCCCAAAGCTCCAGCTCTTCATCACTAATCCTCTTAGCTTTCTCTTCAAGTTCCCTCATGCGCTGCCGCATCTCAAAAAACCACACTATATCCTCCGGACTCTCATGAATCTTTCTCGCGAGCTGAACAATCCATTCGCTAACTGAGCGTCTGGCTTTCTCATTGGTCTTCAACATCATCTCAATAGCGCTCACATCAGATGCCATGCCTCTCCCCATCAACTATTTATGAAGGGAGCTATAAAACCATACCGTTGGCAATGTTTGCCCGTGAGTTCCGCAAAAGCTTAAAATTCTCACCGACCTAACCTTAACCGCCCTCCCCTCTCACGCCTCCGGGAGAAGTGACCGGGGGACGGTCGGGGAGGGCACAGCCTCATTTTCTTCCGAAGAACAACTCCGGATTCATCCTCGGTATCATCGCCATTAAGACTGCAATCTCGTTGAGCTCAGTTCTCGTGAGCAATCCTCTACTCAGAATGCCTATCGCGCCGACCTTCCTCTTGAGTTCAAGGTCTTTGACGAGCTCGCCCATCGCCACGCCTGCCTCAACGCCCTCTTTAAGGATTCTCTCGATTACAACCGGCGGATACTCGAAGCCGGGGCCGTGGCCTATCGTTATCCTGCCGTCGGGACTAACGATTGCACAGACCTGGACGTCGAGGTAGCCGGTCAGCGTTCCTGGGAAGGGATAAATTCCAGCCTCAATTCCGACGCCGAGGTCAGCGTTGGTCTTCTCTAAGGCCATCTTCGCCCTGTTTATAGCGCCCCTCACTATCTCCTCGATTCCAATCGGCTGGTCGGGAACGCCGCTGTCAACCTCGACCCCTATGACATCAACGTCGCCGTAAATCCTCCGCATCACGTTCTCAACGGCCTTAACCTTCGTCGGATTGGTAGAGCCGACCGCGATTCTCATGCCACCACCGAAAAAACTCGGCAGAAAACCTTATAAGCTAACTTCCCAACTCTGCCCGAGGCTTATGAGGGGGGAGTGTTTTATCCTTCGCTCCGCCCGTTTCGAGGCTTGAGCCCTCTTCTGGGTTAGCCTTAACTATCACTTCTGGAGGGTTCTGGGATGATTAAGGAGCCGGAGCTCAAAGAGTACAACCCGGACAGACTGGAGGAGAAAATAGAAGCCTTTTGGGAGGAGAACGACACCTACGAGAAGGTCAAGGCCAGCAGGGCGAACGGCCCGAAGTACTACTTCCTCGACGGACCGCCATACGTGAGCGGTGCAATACACCTCGGAACGGCCTGGAACAAGATAATCAAGGACATGATAATCCGCTTCAGGACTATGCAGGGCTACAACGTTCGCAGAC
This sequence comes from Thermococcus sp., assembly GCF_027066465.1. GTDB lineage: Archaea > Methanobacteriota_B > Thermococci > Thermococcales > Thermococcaceae > Thermococcus. The sequence continues at coordinate 510 of NZ_JAMONU010000164.1, read as the reverse complement.
AGCCGGGCTTCGACATGCACGGCCTGCCGATAGAGGTCAAGGTCGAGCAGGCCCTCGGGCTCAAAACCAAGAAAGACATCGAAACTAAAATAGGCGTTGAGAACTTCATCAAGAAGTGTAAGGAGTTCGCCCTCAACAACCTGAAGATAATGACCGAGCAGTTCAAGATGCTCGGAATCTGGATGGACTGGGACAGTCCATACATGACGATAAAGAACGAGTACATCGAATCGGGCTGGTTCACCCTGAAGAAAGCCTGGGAGAAGGGGCTTTTGGAGAAGGACAAAAGGGTTTTGCACTGGTGCCCCCGCTGTGAAACCGCTCTTGCCGAGCACGAGGTTCGCGGCGAGTATAAGCTCAGGAAGGACCCGAGCATCTACGTCAAGTTCCCGGTCGAGGGCAGGGAGAACGAGTACCTCCTCATCTGGACCACCACACCCTGGACGCTCCCGGCCAACTTAGCGGTTACCGTTCACCCCGAGTACGACTACGCGAGGGTCAGGGTCGAGA
>NZ_JAMONU010000163.1 GCF_027066465.1 Thermococcus sp. | reverse complement strand
AGGACTGGCAAAGTTCATGCCGATAACAGCCCTCACAGCCCTCATTGGAGCACTTTCAATAGCGGGAATGCCGCCGCTGAACGGTTTCGTAAGCAAATGGATGATATACGTCTCAACACTTCCAACCTCAACGGTTCTCTCCCTCTTCGGGGCCTTCGCGCTGTTCATAAGCTCGGTAACCACCGCTTCATTCGTCAAATACTTCACGACGATATTCACAAGGCCTCCCCTGGAGAGCATTGAGGTTAAAGAAGTGCCTCCAACGATGTGGATTCCGCAGGGAATACTAGCGTTCATCTGTTTCGTCTTCGGAATCTATCCCAAACTGCCGCTCAGCCTTATATCAAAAGCTCTAACGTTCCTGGGCGTTAAAGCTCCGGCGCTGAAAACGTTCCCCGGGGTCGTTGTCCCCAACACCGGAAACATCGAACCGCTGGCGATTTTCATTGTCCTCCTGTCTCTTGGAATGGCACTACTGGCTGTAACATACTCCAAGATTGCCCTGCCGGTCTGGACAACCGGAACGAGAAAGTCACTCGCCATGCGCCTCCCGGCGAGTTCCTACTATGCTTCCTTTGAGGAGGAGTTCGAAGAGGTCTACTCCCTTGGCGAGTGGACACAGAAAGTGGTGAGCTCGATCTGGAAAGCCACCAGAAAACTCGCGGTTCTGTACGAGGTGCGCTCATATCAAGCCGACCTGATGATGGTGGCCTCCGCCGTAACCCTCCTGGTAATGGTTCTGATACTTGGAGGTGTGTCACTATGAGTCTCGCGGGATGCATTGTAAACGTAATATTTGCGGTCATCTTTGCCCCGCTTTTAGATGGTCTCGAAAGAAAAATCAAGGCCAAACTTCAGACGCGCCAGGGGCCACCTTTGGTTCAGACATGGCTTGACCTGATAAAGCTCTTCAGAAGGCCATCGACAACCCCATCCGAGTCAGTGGGATGGCTCTTCCGTCTTGGGCCTCCCATAGCACTCGCCTCGATACTCACGGCTTTCTTCTTCGTTCCAGCTATCCTGCCAGACTCAATGAGGTTCTGGGGGGACATCATAGCATTCCTCTACCTGATGACACTCGGTACCGTTGCCGTGACCCTGGGAGGCTTCTCAAGTGGAAACCCCTACGCTCAAATAGGATCCCACAGGGAGATATCCCTTTTCATGGCCGAGGAGTTTTCACTGGCCTTTATCATAGCGGCTTTGGCGGTCTCGGCCAAAAGCTTCACGCTCTCAAACCTCTTCCCCCTCCCGTTCAAAGCTTCCTCCCTTATCGGCGCACTGCTCTTCGTTGTGCTCGTGTACGTGGCCGGGGCAAGGGTTCCGTTTGATGTCGCGGAGGCAGAGCCTGAAATCGTGGAGGGGCCCCTAATCGAGTACAGTGGAAGGCAGCTTGCACTCCTAAAGCTCTCAATATATACGAAGAGACTTCTCCTGTTCACGGTCTTTCTGAACTTTTTCCTCAGGGGAACTTCAGCTATCAGGGCCACTTATTACGTGATAGGCCTGATTGTTTTATCGGTGATCTACTCCACAATAGAGGCCTCCTGCGGGAGATTCAGGACGAAGGACGCAGTGAGGTTTCTCAAGAGGTTTTCAATTCTCGGTGCCTTATGCTGGTTGTTAGCTGTGATGGGGTGGTAAAAATGGTGGTTGAGGTACTGAAAGGATGCAAGATACTGCGGCACGATGACAGGGTAACGGTCGCGGAGGTAAGTCCCGAGAGAGCTAGGGAAATAGCTAAGGGCCTGTTCAACGCCGGCTGTTACTACTCTTGTGGAATGGGGGTTGATGAGAGACCTGTCAATATGAGGTTCGCAATGTACCACGTCTTCAACTGCGAGGCCGAGAGGAGGCACGTAATTCTCAAGTTGACAACTCCCACCAATGAGCTCACACTGCCATCGATAACTCCTGTGATAGAGGGAGCCAGCTGGTCAGAGAGAGAAGCTATGGATATGCTGGGAATCATTTTTGATGGCCATCCAGAGCCGGAAAGACTCATCCTGCCTGAAGATTGGCCTGAAGGAGTATACCCTCTGAGAAAGGACTTTCCGTACAACAAGAAGCTCCCTCCAGCCAAACCAAAGGAGGGAAGGAAGAAACCCAGGCCCGATATCATCGAAGTGCCTCTCGGGCCTTATCACCCAACTCTCCACGAGCCGGAGTACTTCGAGCTCTACGTAAAAGGGGACAAAATCGTTGATGCAAAATACAGGGGATTCCATATTCACAGAGGCATGGAAAAACTCGCAGAAAGCAGAATGACCCTCAACCAAGTACCATTCCTGGCCGAGAGAATATGCGGCATCTGCGGCTGCACGCACTCGACTGCTTACTGTCAAGCCGTTGAGGATGCCGCAGGTATCTACGTTCCAGAGCGCGCAAGGTACATCAGAACAATAATGCTTGAAATTGAGAGGCTTCACAGTCACCTCCTCTGGTTTGGAGTTGCCTGTCATCTCCTTGGCTTTGACAGCGGTTTCATGCACCTCTGGAGGGCCAGGGAGTACATTATGGACATAGCGGAGCTAATAACTGGCAACAGGAAAACCTACGGAATAAACATTATCGGTGGCGTTAGGAGGGATATCCCGGAGAAAAAAAAGAGAAAGGTTCTGGAGCTCCTCGACCTCGCAGAAAAGGACAGCAGAGAAATCCTCGACAACGTTGTCAAGATGGGGGAGCTCAAAGAAAGGATGGAGAACGTCGGTGTTCTTCCGAAAAAGAAAGGCAGGGAAATAGGTGTTGTTGGACCGGTTGCGAGGGCATCAGGAATAGACACGGACGTCAGGAGGGACCATCCGTACGCGGCATACGGCGACCTTGACTTTGAGGTTCCCGTTTACAAAGGTGAAGACGTTCTCTCACGGTTCCTCGTGAGATACGACGAAACTTTCCAGAGCTTCAGTATGATAAAACAGGCACTGGACAACATGCCGGAAGGAGAGCTCATAAACGAGGACTACGAGATACCAAGCTTCAAGCTTGGCCTTGGCGTCACCGAAGCTCCCAGGGGAGAGGACGTGCACCTTGTAATAACGTGGGGCGAGAACAAGGTCTACCGCTGGCATCCGAGGGCCTCAACCTACAACAACCTGCCCGCGATTCCCATCATGCTCAGGGGCAATGACATCGCGGACGCTCCCATAATCATAGCCTCAATAGACCCGTGCTTCTCATGCACAGACCACGTCTCCATAATAGACTCAGAAAACGGTAGAGTCCTGTGGAGAGGTTCTCTGGAGGAAGGAATCAGGAGGGTGGGCAATGGGAAGGCTTAAACTCATTTCTAAAGCCCTCTCCATAGGCAAGGTCACGGAGAAGTATCCCTTTGCGCCGATTGAGGTGCCGGAGGACTACCGGGGAAAGCCCGTGATAGATGGAGAGAAGTGCATCGGTTGCGGCGCCTGTGCAAACGCCTGCCCGCCCCAAGCAATCCAAGTCTACGACGACGTTGAGAGAGGAGTGAGGGTTGTGCACCTCTTCCTAGGGAGGTGTATATTCTGCGCCCGCTGTCAGGATGTCTGTCCTGTAGGGGCAATAAAGCTGACGAAGGAGTTTGAGCTGGCAACTCCAGACCATGATGACCTCCATCAGGTGGTCGAGCTCAAACTCGTCCGTTGCAGCAAGTGCGGGAAACCGTTCGATACCTACAGGCACCTGATACAGGTGGCGGAGAACGTTCCCCCCTGGGAGAGGGAGTTGCTCCTTCTGTGCCCCGAGTGCCGGATGGAGAAGACCTCAGAATGGAGGCTCTGGGGGTGTAGAAAATGATAAAGAGAAGCCTCTGGGTCTTCCACCTCAACTCAGGCTCGTGCAATGGATGCGACATAGAAGTTCTCAACATGTTCGCACCAAGAAACGACGTCGAGAGGCTTGGGATAAAGCTCGTTGGAAGTCCGAGACACGCCGATGCCATAGCGTTCACCGGGCCCATCACGAGGGAGTGCCTTCCCAAAGTCATAGATGCTCTTACAGCCGTTCCCGACCCTAAAGTGGTTCTCGCTATTGGAGCCTGCGCCTGCGGGGGAGGCATCTGGTACGACACGTATTCCGTCATTGGGGGAATTAAAGAGCTTTACAAAATCCTAAAGGAAGAATACAACATCGAACCGCCCGCTACCGTTTTCATCCCTGGTTGTCCGCCGAAACCGGAGGCCATAATCTACGGAGTTGCGCTTGCCAGGGGCATGCTTCAGAAGAAGCAGTTCGCCCAGGTTTACGTCGAGCCTGAAGAGAGCCTCGAAGCCGAGAAATCCAGACTCGAAGCCCTTGTGAGGGAAGCCAAAGGGACAAGACACTTTCTCCCAAAAATAGCCGTGAGGAGGGTCTGAGATGCAGTTCGGCATCCTTACGGTTGTTGAAATCGCCTTCCCACTTTATCTGGCGGCGTTCGTTATATACGCCCTGAGGGCCGTTAGGGGGCCAACGGTTCCGGACATGATTCTCGCAGTTGACTGCATGAGCTTTGACATAGCGGCCTTCATGGCCATTCTGGCCCTCTACTTCAGGAGCACATACCTCATCGGGGGCGCGGTAACGCTGGCGCTCTGGGCGTACCTCCTCGACCTGTACGTGGCGAACCACCTGGCCAGGGGGGAGGTGGGAGCATGAGCGTAGCCTTCCTCCTCGGGGCGTTCCTCGTGGTGCTTGGAGGCATCTGCGACCTTTTCGGTGCAATCGGCCTGCTGAAGTTCCCCAACTTCTACGTCCGCCTTCACGCCGCCACTGTGGGAACGATTGGTGGGGCCGTGGTTCCGCTGTTTGGAGTGAGCATGCTGGCGCTCGGAGCCGGGTTTCCGCACAGGTATGCCGTGGCGGGGGCCAGCTTCATTACCGGCGTTATAGTCCTTCTCGTGGCCCCGGCCGGGGCGACGGCACTGGCCTACGCCGCCCATAGGAGCGGGGTCGTGGAGTGGAAACCGAAGGTCGACCACCTAAGGGAGGCGAGAAAGTGATAGCCGTTCACCTTGCGATACTATCGATAACAGCCCTGATAGGCCTTGTGTTTTCATACCTGGCCATAACCGAGAGGGACCTCCTTAAGGCGGTCGCCTACTCGGCTGTTCAGGCCATAGCCTACGCCATAATCTTCTACCTCCTCATGGCGCCGGACATAGTGCTCGCGTACGTGGCGATAGCGGTTGGGATATACTCGGCCCTTCTGATATTCGTGATAGGGAAAACCGGGAGGTACGAGGTGGTGTGAATGAAACGCCTTGCGGGTTTAATAATCGTTCTCCTTATCGTCCTCACGGTTTCCTGCTACGTTTCCCGTATGGTTCCCCCTCAGAAGAACCTCCATCCCCTCGGCGAGTTCTACCTTCAAAACAGCTACTTCGGAAGGTACTCCGCGAAAAGCCCCGAAGCGGTCACCTCAATAGTCTGGGACTACCGCGGGGTTGACACTCTGTTCGAAACGGCGGTCTTCTTCCTGGCCATAATAGGAAGCCTAACCCTCTTCAGGCTTAACAAGGGACAGGCAGAGGAAGCCAAGAGGGGTGAGCCGAAGCTCGAACTTCCAGGGCCTGTTGCGACGGTAACGAAAGTCACCGTTGCCATGATTCTGGCCGTTTCAGCTTCAATAGCACTCCACGGTCAATTAACACCCGGCGGCGGCTTCCAGGGTGGCTCCGCACTGGCTGTTGCTCCGTTGCTGATAATAGCGGTCTACACCAAGTACGCGCTTGAAAAGAACGGCCTCGACAAGACTAGAGCCATAATAATCCGTTCAATCGGACTGCTCGGAATTGCACTCACTGCCCTAGTCCCACTCCTCCTCGGCGGCTACATCATGCAGAATCAACCCATCTTCCCGGCAAAGGCCCTCGGAGTGCCCCTGGGGGGTTCGCTGGTGTTCTACAACTTCTTCGAGTACCTGGCCGTTGGGGCAGGCTTCACGGCGGTTTTCCTCCTGCTCAGCATTCCAGAGGAAAAGTTCAGAAAATTCCTGGGGGTGAGGCGATGATTCTCCTGCTGTGGAGCTTCACGTTGATTTCCCTCCTCGCGACCCTCGTAATAAGCGTGTACGGTATTGTTGCGAAACCAAACCTTGTGAAAAAGCTGATAGCCCTCACAATCTTCGGAGACACTGCCAACGTTCTCATGGTTCTCCTCGGCTACCGCCTGATATACCCGGTGGTTCCACCAATCCTGCCCAGTCTCTCCAAAACGGCCCTCGGGGAGTTCGTTAAGACGGCCGTTGACCCGCTCCCCCAAGCCTTAGTTCTGACCGCTGTCGTCATCGGAATGGCCGTTAACGTCCTCATAGCGTTTGCAATAGTTCAAGTTCACAGGCTTTACGGAACGGTTGACGCCCGAAAAGTCGGCGAAATGCTCGCGGCTTTCGGGAGGGGGGAGAAATGAGGGGGACGGTCTCAACAACAGTCCTGGTTTTTCTGACGTACATACTCTTTACCGGCTCCCTCACACCCTACGATATCGTCACGGGAGTCATTGCGGCCGCGGTCGTTGGGGCACTCGTGGGGAGGTTCCTCGTCAAAAACGACGCGAAGGCTTTCAGTCCAATCAGATGGGTATGGGGGCTGGCTTATTTCCTCTGGTACTTCCTCGTTGCGGAGGTCAGGGCGCACTTGGACGTTATTCGAAGGATAATCACGGGAAAAGTCGAGCCTGGAATCGTCAGGGTTCCCCTGGGAGTTAAGGACGAATACGCAAGGGCACTCGTCGCCAACTCGATAACCAACACCCCTGGAACCGTTGTTGTTGACGTTGACGGGGATTTTCTATACGTGAACTGGATTAGCGTGGCAACGAAAGACCCGATAGAGGCTAAAAAAGAGATTTGCGAAGACTTTGAACGGTTTGCGAGGAGGATATTTGAGTGAGGTGGTGATAATGAACGTCCTCGGTTTAACCCCCGTAATCCCAATAGTGTTTGCCTTTGCACTGCCGCTCACTTCGATAATCACTGGGGGAAACAGAAAGGTTGCTGGACTTTACGCACTAACGGGAACTGCTCTAACGGCGGTTGCCGCGTTCAAGCTTTTCCAGCTGGCTTACTCTTCAAAAGAACCGTTGATTTACACTTTTGGCGGCTGGACGGCTCCAGTGGGTATAATTTATGAAGTCGACCGGATGAGTGCGTTAATAACCCTCGTGACAGCCTTTCTGATGTTCC
>NZ_JAMONU010000162.1 GCF_027066465.1 Thermococcus sp. | reverse complement strand
TTGGAAGCGGTAAGACCCAGCTCGCGCACACTCTTGCCGTCATGGTTCAGAAGCCGCCCGAAGAAGGCGGGCTTGGCGGTTCGGTGATATGGATTGACACCGAGAACACCTTCAGACCCGAGAGAATACGGCAGATAGCCGAGGCGAGAGGTCTTGACCCCGACGAGGTCCTGAAGAACATCTACGTGGCGAGGGCCTTCAACAGCAACCACCAGATGCTTCTCGTTGAGAAGGCGGAGGAGATAATCAAGGAGAGGGCCTCAACCGACAGGCCGGTTAAGTTGCTCGTTGTTGACTCGCTTATGGCCCACTTCAGGAGCGAGTACGTTGGCAGGGGCTCCCTCGCCGAAAGACAGCAGAAGCTGGCGAAGCACCTAGCAGATTTGCACCGTCTGGCCGACCTCTACGACATAGCGGTCTTCGTGACGAACCAGGTTCAGGCGAAGCCCGATGCCTTCTTCGGCGACCCGACGAGGCCCGTCGGCGGCCACATACTCGCTCATTCCGCGACGCTCAGAATCTACCTCAGGAAGGGCAAGGCCGGAAAGAGGGTTGCAAGGCTCATAGACAGCCCGCACCTGCCCGAGGGAGAGGCCGTCTTCAGGATTACCGAGAGGGGAGTTGAGGATTAACCTTTTTAATCCCCTCCCCAACTCTTCTCCATGCCCAAGGTTGAGCTCAGGGAGAACCCGTCTCCAGAGGAAATAAAGCTCCTCGTCGATTCAGCCGTTTCTTCGGAGGGAGTGCTCACAATCTTCGCCCGCTGTCGGGTCCACTACGACGGCAGGGCAAAGAGCGAACTCGGACCCGGAGACAGGGTGATAATCGTCAAGCCCGACGGTTCGTTTCTGATACACCAGAAGGAGAAGCGCGAGCCGGTCAACTGGCAGCCGCCGGGGAGCGTCGTCCGGCTGGAGCTCCGCGAAAAGCCCGTTCTCGTCTCCATCAGGAGAAAGCCGAGGGAAACGCTGGAGGTAGAACTCGACGAGGTTTACCTCATCACGGTCTTCCACGCCGAGGACTACGAGGAGCTCGCCTTGACCGGCAGCGAGGCGGAGATGGCCGAGCTCATCTTCGAGAACCCCGAGGTCATAGAGCCGGGCTTCAGACCCCTCTACCGCGAGAAGCCGATTAAGCACGGCATCGTTGATGTTCTCGGCGTTGACAGGGACGGAAACCTCGTCGTTCTCGAGTTAAAGCGCAGAAGGGCCGATTTGCACGCGGTCAGCCAGCTCAAGCGCTACGTCGAGGCACTCAGCGAGGAGCACGACAACGTCAGGGGAATTCTCGTGGCCCCTTCGCTCACCTCCGGCGCCAAAAAACTGCTCGAAAAAGAGGGTTTGGAATTCAGGAAGCTCGAACCGCCGAAGAAGGAAAAGAAATCAAAGGGGAGACAGCTCCGGCTGTTTTAACCTATGTTCATCTCGTGGGGGAACAGCTCCCTGACCTTTGCTATCAGGATTCCATCCCTTCTCTCGACCTCGACGACCCTGCCGAGGCCTACCAGTTTCACCTTCGCCCTGCAGACGGTTATTTCCCTCTCGTCGCTCTCCTCCCAGGGAATTCTCGTTTCAAGCTCCCTGGCATCTATAAGCTCCGCAAGGAGTCCCTCGGTTCCAGTGGAAACGTCCTCAAAGGGGTCGTAGGTGAGGAACAGCCTGAGGGCTTCGTTTATAGCCTCTTCGATTGCAAGAACGTTTCTCGCGCTCCTCAGCTCTATCGTCCTGTACGGGTTCTTGAGCAGCTCGTCCAAAACGCGCCTCGCGATTCCAGCAAGGATTACCGCCTCCATGCTACCACCTCACAGGTAGATGCTCTCGTACTGCTTCTGCGCCCTCTTTCTGGCTTCCTCCATCTGCTCGTGCATCTTCCTGAGCTGCTCCTCAATCATCTCTGCCTCCTTGATTAGCGGTTCGGTTGAAACCTCAATCGGTGTGAGCTTCTTGAGGACCTCGATGACATTGGCAGCGGCCCTCGGGTCCGGCCTGTCGCCGAACGTCTCTCCGAGCAGAACGTATGCCTCGAGTCCCTCCCTTCCAGCCTCCCAGAGGAGCTTTCCGCTCATGCCCATAATCGAGCCGTACTGGAGTATTTTTGCTCCTGCCTCTTCGAGCTTCTTGTTCAGCTCTTCCCTCGCACCGACCCCCCAGACCTCCATCTTGTCCTTGAAGAAGCCTATTCCGATTCCCCCGATGGAGATTACCTTCTCGGCCTTCATCTCGCTGAGGTACCTCACAAGCTCCCTCGCTATCTCGTTGACCAACGTGGGCGGAACGTAGATGTCTGCCACGGCCACGATTATGTTGTCCTTGCCGTAAAACCTGAGCGGGGGATTGGGCTTTCCCTCGAGGACGATGCTCATGGGGGGTATGAAGGGGCTTTCGACGTAGCCTATCATGTCCATCTTGAGTTCCTTGGCCAGGAAGTTTCCGACTATATGGCCCACCAGTCCTATTCCTGGATAGCCCTCGATTAGAATTGGCCTCTTGACCTCCGGAAGAACGAGCTTCACGGGCTTCTCCATCTTTCCCCACCTCCGGATTATTTAGTTCCCAAAGGTTATTAAAGTTTTGGATTCCGCCGTTCTCAGAAAATCTGAGTTGGTGTTTATGTGTTATATTGATTTGGCGTGATATTATGTGAGATATTACGACTAGATAACAAAATTCTTTTAAAATGTCCATATTTTTCCATTTTAAGTTTTTGTTTTTAAACTATCAAAAGTAGAAAACTATATAAGTCTAATACATAATGTTTAATGGTGATGTCCTTGAAGTGGGCAAAACTCTTGGTAGGGGTACTGGTGTTTGTTTTTGTTTTTTCAGGGTTTGTTAGTGCTAAGCCCCAGGCAGACGTAAGCGGATGGACAGCGATTGATATGTTCGTCCGCTACCAGATTGACATGGGCAAGGCCAAGGGAATCTCGGAAGACCCGTACTTTGTGGACCGGCTTACAAACCTCGTTCTTCAGTGGTTTGACAAGGAGCTTGACGCTGAGATTGCACCTTACGCTGGAAACTTGACTCCAGAGCAGAGGGAGCAGTTAAAGTATCTTCTCATCAGCGACTACATATCCTATCTCTATCAGAAGAGCTTTTATCCTAAGAACGCAAAAACTCTCGTGGTGAAGCCCATTAAAGTTGCCTCAGTAAAAGCAGGGAGCAAGGTTTATGACTATTACTACGCTCCGATGAGCTCATCGATTCCTTATCCAATCCACTGGTGGGTGCAGGTTAGAGTTGATTTGGATGGTGGCAAGGGACGTGATTCACTGGGACAGTGTTATGATGTGGATGGGCATAATGGGATATCCAAAATAGTTGTCAGGTATGCCTCTACAAAAGTGACCTATGAGATTCATTTTTATGATGAAGACCATCCTGATCCAGCAATTGATGCTGTGTATGATAAGATTCGCTGTGTAGCGTATCCGGGAAGGAATAGTCGCTATGGATGCGAGGATATAGAAAGCATTACCGTTGAGCAGGGCACTATAAAGTTTGCTGGAACTTGGAGTAACATATGTGCTAACGGAGTATGCGTGGAACAAACGTATGCAATGCAGATGTGGCCTCAGCACGAAACGGGGGAACGTCCGTACAGTATCTCTGTGGCGATTTATGTTAGCAACGTATGGGATCATTTAATGGATACTGTTGATTCTAATCCGGACATGGATAAAAACTGGGGGTATACCTCATGGACGTAAGGAGGCTCGCCCTGCCTTTCCTTCTCATTTCTATGGCTGTTGTTCTTTTTGTTGTGTCTTTTGGAATTCTGCCGGATCCAGTGTGCTCTGTCATAACCCTCCAACTTTATAACCTTCCGTGCGTTTTGATAGTTTTCGTCCTGTGGATTCTGTCGATAAGTGCATTCCTTGAGTTCCTTAATGAAAATCCGCTGGGTTTTTATGTCCCCTCCAGTGTGTTCTTTGCGATCTCGTTTGCTATCTCTTGGACTTGGGCGAGATGGTTCCTTGCACTTGTTGCGGTGAGTTTTTTGATAGCTGTCTTTGGTATTTTGGAGAACATCAAAAAAGATTCCTAATTGATAACCGCGTATCGCTCACGGAAAAATCTCTTAACATCTGGGTTCAAAATGGGTTCAAAATTTTCCGGTGATGCTTATGGGCACGAAGGTGGTGGCGCGAAATATGAATAGCTCGCTTTGTCTTCTCCTTTTTCTGAGGCTTTTTCTAAGGTTTTTTGCCTTCTCATACCCGCTCTTCCTAACGGTTATGTACAACTTTTGGATTTTCGAAAGACTGCCAACCGTTGCATGGTGGGGTTACATAGCCCTCATGGCCATCTTGGAAATCATTATTGCAAGTGGCAGACTGCCCCTAAAACCCCTCCTAATGACCTATGTGGTCACTGCTCTCGTCTTTGAATTCCCAAGTGTTTTCTTTGATGGGGTTTATCCCCATACGGCACTTGTCTTTCTTCCCTGGGTCATTCTTTGGTACGGGTCTCTACTGCTGTTAACTGCTCTTAATTTCCTCAAGACAAGTGCTGATTGAACGGGAGATAAAAGACGCCAGTCATCGTGGGGGGTTCCGTTTCCACTGGAGAGACAATCCTTATATGAGGGGAGCGAGCATTTAAGGCGGTGATGACCATGCCGAGGATAGGCATCATAGGTGGTTCCGGGGTTTACGGCGTCTTCGAGCCGAAGGAAACCCTGAAGGTTCACACGCCCTACGGCAGGCCCTCTGCTCCGGTGGAAATCGGCGAAATAGGGGGCGTTGAGGTGGCATTCATACCGAGGCACGGCAAGCACCACGAGTTCCCGCCGCATGAGGTTCCATACCGCGCGAACATCTGGGCGCTCAAGGAGCTCGGCGTCGAGAGGGTCATAGGCGTTACGGCAGTTGGCTCGCTCCGCGAGGAGTATAAGCCGGGCGACATAGTGATAACCGACCAGTTCATTGACTTCACCAAGAAGAGGGACTACACCTTCTACAACGGGCCTAAAGTGGCCCACGTATCGATGGCCGACCCCTTCTGCCCCGAGATGAGGAAAATCTTCTACGAGACGGCAAAAGAGCTCGGCTTCCCGGTCCACGAGAAGGGCACCTACGTCTGCATCGAAGGCCCGAGGTTCTCAACGAGGGCCGAGAGCTTCATGTTCAGGCAGTACGCCCACATCATTGGCATGACGCTCGTTCCCGAGATAAACTTAGCTAGGGAGCTCGGAATGTGCTACGTGAACATCGCAACGGTTACGGACTACGACGTCTGGGCCGATAAGCCAGTCGACGCGCAGGAGGTCCTAAAGGTCATGGCCGAGAACAACTACAAGGTTCAGGAGCTTCTCAAGAGGGGCATCCCGAGGATTCCAGAGGAGAGGAAGTGCGGTTGCGCCGATGTCCTGAAGACGATGTTCGTGTGAATTTTTGTCCTCTTTTTGCCATCCCTTCCTCCTGCCGCTCCGTCCAACGGCGGACCCTCGCGATGGGTGAAACCTTTTTAACTTCTCTGGGAAACATACCCCTTTAAAAGGGGGGATTGGCATGAGCATTCTCATCAGGAACGGTTACGTGGTTTACGGTGAAAACCTTGAGGTCGTTAGAGCGGACGTTCTAATCGAGGGCAACAGAATCGTAGAGGTCAAAAAGGGAATCAACGAGTCAGCTGATACCGTTATAGACGCTACCGGAAAGGTCGTTTCTCCCGGCTTCGTTAACCTGCACACCCATTCGCCGATGGGTCTCCTTCGCGGTCTCGCCGACGATTTACCGCTGATGGAGTGGCTGGAGAAGCACATCTGGCCGAGGGAAGCGAAGCTGACGCGCGAGCACATCAAGGTTGGGGCTTACCTCGGAGCGCTCGAGATGATTAAGACCGGCACGACGACCTTCCTCGACATGTACTTTCATATGGACGCTGTTGCAGAAGCAACCCTTGAGGCCGGTCTGAGGGGTTACCTCAGCTACGGCATGATAGACCTCGGGGACCCGGAGAAGACTGAAAAGGAGATTAAAGAAGCCCTCCGCGAGATGAGGGCCATCGAGGGCCTCAACTCCGACAGGGTTCACTTCGTCTTCGGGCCTCACGCCCCCTACACGTGCTCCCTGGCTTTGTTAAAGGAGGTCAGGAAGCTTGCGGACGAGCACGGGAAGCTGATAACGATTCACGTGGCCGAGACGATGGCCGAGCTCGGAAAGATTCAGGAGCGCTATGGAAAGAGCCCCGTTGTGCTCCTCGACAACATCGGCTTCTTCGGGAGCGACGTGATAATAGCGCACGGCGTCTGGCTCGACAGCAGGGACGTCTCAATCCTCGCGAGGAACGGCGTCACGGTTGCCCACAATCCCGCCAGCAATATGAAGCTCGCCAGCGGTGTGATGCCCCTCCAGAGGCTCCTCAATGCGGGCGTCAACGTCGGCCTCGGAACCGATGGGAGCGCCAGCAACAACAACCTCGACATGGTGGAGGAGATGAAGCTTGCCGCTTTACTCCACAAGGTCCACAACCTCGACCCTACGGTTGCAGATGCAAGGACGGTTTTCAAGATGGCAACACAGAACGGCGCTAAAGCTCTGCGCCTCAATGCGGGCGTCATAAAGCCCGGCTACCTCGCGGATATAGTCATCTTCGACTTCAACAGGCCCCACCTGAGGCCGGTTCACGACGTGGTGAGCCACATCGTTTACTCCGCCAACGGCAACGACGTCGAGACGACGATAGTTGACGGAAAAATTTTAATGCTCGACCGCGAAGTTCTTACGCTCGACGAGGAGGAAATCCTCGCCCGGGTGGAGGAGGTTGCAGGTGAACTATCTTGACCTTTCGGTAGGAGTTGCCCTGCTCGTTTCCTACGTCCTGCTCTTTTACAACTACCACGTTACCGGTCGAAATGCCCTCCTCTATTACTCCCTGGCATGGCTCAGTCTTGCTGTCCCCGTTTTTTCGGGGGAGAAGGCCGTTCACGTGGTGGGGCTTGCCTTTTTCTCCTCCCTTCTGTGGGCCGGCAACGTTACCGCCTTGGGGGAGCTTTTCCTCGAGGGCGAAACGGAGCGGGGTCTCAAATACCTCTCGATACTCCCCGTTCTTTTTGCCTTCCTTCTCTACCCCGACCATGAAGCCCTCCTCTTCCTATTCTTTGGCCTCTGGATTCTCTCGTCCGCGTTCCTCCTTGGTTTCCTCCCCAGGAACTTCTTCTCGCTGTCC
>NZ_JAMONU010000161.1 GCF_027066465.1 Thermococcus sp. | reverse complement strand
CTTACGTACGTGACCCCCCAGATGCCGCCGCTTCAGATAGCGGCCACCTACTGGGCGCTCTCCTCAAAGTATCCCCAGTTCAAAACCTACGCTGAAATAATACTCGGTTACCTCCTCCACGACTTGGCGAAGGGCTACAACTATCAGCTTATAATAAACAACTACACAAGTCCGTACTTGACCTTCAACAACAGCTACGCCAACGCCAGTGAAGTCGGCTCCGCCACGATGATGGTCAGCGGTTATGTGTCGAGCCAGTTGCCGAGGGGCTACGTTGCAAAGGCATACATAGCCAAGGTCTTAACTGTTCAACATAGGCTTATTGGAATACAGAGGGTTCTAGCTGGGGGGTATTATGGATACTATGGATATCTAAACACTCTCACGATTGGAATTCCGATATATCTACCCTCAAGTATAACCCCTATTGGTGGAGGTTTAGACATTTATGAAAGACATATTGGTTATACGTTTGATGTCGTGAAGTTTAACAATAAATCTTGGTATTATGCCGTTGGATATTACCAAATTCCACCTGAGTATATTCATTCAGGGAAAAACTTCCTATACCTACGCGTAACTTCTAATGACGAAGATGAGATTGGAGTTGGTAGTGGTAGTTGGGTAAGTTTAACCTATAAGACTTCAACTTTGACAGTATCGAACCCAGGCTTGGTAAGGTTATACAATGTGACGAGTGAGGGGACAGGTATTTATTATCTTAACTCTCTCTTCGTTCCCGGAAACGTTACTGGAATTAGCATAAAGCTTACAGTCAGTGGTGTGCATGTGGTGAGAATATATTACTCAAACGGAACTGGAATGGCATTAGTATATGAAAAGCGTCTATCTTCTACGGGGCTTCAAACTATATATATTCCTAACAGCACAATTGTACCTAACATAACTAAATATACAACTCTACAGGACCTCAGCAAAAAGAATTTTAAACTCATAATAATGCTTGATGCTTACTATAACCCAAACTACTCAAGACCAGTAAGGTATGCTGGCCAAGACTATAAATATTATTGGGACAATGTGAGAAAGCTATATGGCTATCCATACTCATATATAAATATAACATATATTCCAAAAGTTCGGGTTAGTAAATTCACAGTTCCAATGGAGGAGATGTATAATTTATCTCCCTCAACTACAAGTTATTATATGACATTTTCATATTACCTTCCCGAAAAAGCAATACCTTGGTATGTAGACATATGGAGTGGTGTAGTTTATACTCCTGGAAGTGCTAATCCACAGAACTATATATATGTTTATGAAGGGCCAGATGCAGGAACAGAGTTCTTAACATTCCCTTTGGACTTTTACATGATTCGTTTAGCTTACACTAGGATAATACCTAACATAATGATACCTGGAGGATGGAACACATTTTATATAGAAAGTGGTGATCCATATTATTTCTTTAGACCTCAAGTCAGCCGTGCAATCGTTCATTACTTCCTCAACGGCTACGCTCCTTACGGAAAAGTCTTCCCATACTACGCCCAGAACAACGCCTGCGGCTACAACCTGACATACTACTACAACCTCTCAGGGACAGTTTACAACGGAACGGTCCTCATAGGGAACTGCCGCCCGACTCAGAAGCCCCTGCCGCTGAGCGCTTCCCAGCTTAAACCGAAGGAGTACGCTCTCGACAACGCGATATTCCGGCTCTTCGTTCAGCTTGGTGCAAAGAACGAAACGACTTACCTTCCGGGAACTGCGCAGAATCCAATAGCGGTTGACCTCCAGGGACTTCAGGTCGAGGCCATAGGTGTGAGGAACGTTCCAACCTCGATAGCGCCGATAGAGGTCACCCTTAGGGTGTGGAGGGGATAAGGCATGCGCAGGGGATTTTTAATAAACGCCGCGGTGCTCCTCATAATCATTCCGCTCCTCCTTCTGGCGGCCGTTTACGAGGGAGTTTCCTCCGGAATCATGAAGGCACAGTCCCAGAACATTCTCCTAACCAGGGATACTTTTGCCGTATCGACCTTGGAGCAGGACTTTCAGAACGCCCTCGACCTGAGCCTCAAGAGGGCATACATCTCCCTAACCGACTACGTCATTCAGAACGGTCTTTTAACGACTGAGAACGCTTCTTACGCCCTAAAAACGCTGATGATGACTGGAACAATTGGAGGAATTCCCCAGCCGGACATGGCAAACGTCACGCTGGAGGAGTGGTTCAACAACCTCGTCTCCTACCTTACTTCACAGGGTTTAAAGGTGTACCCCTCGAACTTCACAGCCTTTGAGTCCCACATCAAGCTGGTTGTGGCCCCTCTGGATTCCTTCCACCTCGTGGCCTTGGCGAGGATAGACAATATAACAATCATTGATGCGTCGGGTAGGATTATGTACAACGGTAGCGTTCCAGAAAGTGGCTACGCCTATTCAGTTATAAGCGTCACGGGCTTTGAAGACCCCTTCCTTCCCGCCTCGCTGAACGGTCTCTACACGAGGGTTATTCAGCCGTGCAGTATTCCATATCCTGGGCCTCTCTACGGGTACTATGAGGTGAACAACGTTACCGAGCTGGCACTCGGCTGGTGCTACCTCGGTGTGAACGCCACGGGGACCTATAACGGTCAGACCGTCTACTATCCGACCATACTCAACAGGTTTGAGAGGGTGTCCTACGCGACATACATAGCACGCCAGCAGGTGTACACATCCATGGCGCTCTGGGCACAGAGGGAGCTCGGCATAAACACAACCCTCCCGGTGGGCCTCATAACGTTCCTCGTGCCCTCGGATACCGCTGACCCAACCCTATTGGGAGCGCTTACGAGCCTTGGGATTACACTGCCGGCAAACTACGACAGCCTCTCCTACTACCTCCTCAACTGTGCCCTCGTCGGGGGTTCCTACTGCATATCCGGTTCAACGGTGAACTCTGAGTATCCGTCCTTTAAGCTGGATAACGTGACGAAGTTGCTTGTGTTCAACACGACGGGGTGATTGAATGACCTTCGAGGACTTCCTTTATTCCCTCGGTGAGCGAGTAGAGACCATCGGAACGTCTATAAGGCGGTTTTTCGGTCTCCTCTTCAGACCCGAACCTTCGGAGAAACCCCCCGCTTTTCGCTTTACGGCGAGGCTCGTCAAGAGAAGGGTCACCGTTCATGAACTTATTAGCCTCCACCTCCAGCTGATGTTTCTCGCCTACCTATTCCTGAACTTCCTCGTGGTTCTCCTCACTAGAAGTGCCCTCCTTGTAGTCCTCATTGCGGTTCCGTACTTCACTTACCTCCGATACTTTATTGGAAGGTATGGGTCCTTTATGCTCGATGTTAGACCCTACAGGTTCTTCTACTACGGCGTTTCACTGATATCGTTCTTTGCCTTCCTCGGATACGTTCTCCTGCGGAAGCTCCTGCCGGTTGTCTTTTACTACTACGCCTACTTAGTTGCTGTTGTTTTCTCTATTCTCCTGTTCTGGTGGTACTTTAAGAGGACGTTCGGGAGGGACTACGCCTACGGAACCGTCGAGGAGGTGAAGGGAGACCTCGTAAGGGTCTTCGTCCACGACGATATCTGTGCCAACGTCAAACCCGGCCTCTACTGGGTTCCTGCAACTCCTGATGCCGAACCCGGCCGCGTTGTGAAGGTTCTAGTTGAGGAGCGTTTTATGAGGGGTGCCGTTCCAGTGAGAATCCTTGAGGTGTACCTGTCCGAGCCTTCTCAGTCCTCCCAAACCGAAACGCCCCCGAACGATGAGATTGAGTAGAGAACCAGGGTGTAAATTGAGTGGCAAGGCTCCACGAGGTTTGTCTTGACGAATCCTTCCCCGACCTTGGGTATCCTCAGGGGTTCAACTCCCCTGCAGTTTGGAAAGATTAGGATGACGTTTCCCTCTGTCACTGTTTCAAGCTCCAATCCCGAGCAGGCCCTCTTTATAAACGCCACGAACTCCTTCCATTTTCTGAGGTTCACGCGGTAGTAGATAGTGTGGCCCAAGGTATCACCCTAAAGAGTAAGTATTAAACTTTAAAAAGTTTTTGATTTTGCAACACTCAATCGTAATAGTGAACGGCAAAGTTTAAACAGCCATTGACGCATGGGAGATTGCGATGATGAGTAAAGCCGTTGCGGAAAGGTGAAGAGAGGACCGACTAGCTGAGCTAAAGCTCCCCGCAGAGCCTCGCGAAGTTCCTATAAACCTCGGCCCCGCGCTCGGTGTGGGAAACCTCCGGGTGGAACTGGACGCCGTAGATTGGAAGGCTCTCGTGCTTCATGGCTTCAACCGGGCAGGTCCCGCTCCTCGCGAGCAGTTTAAAGCCCGGCGGGAGTTCCTTCACCTCGTCCATGTGGCTCTCCCACACCTTCAGTTTCCTTGGAAAGCCTGTAAAGATGTCGTTTTCCTCGATTATTTCAATCTCAACCAAGCTGTACTCGGCCTTCTCACCCCTGCCGACCTTTCCGCCGAAGTGCCTCGCTATGAGCTGGTGGCCGAGGCAGATTCCGAGGATTGGGACGTTGAACTCGTCGTAGTGCTCCAGAATGGCCTTGCAGTTGCCGGTCCTGTTTATGTCTGGGCCACCTGAGAAGATTATTCCCTTCGGCCTCATCGCCTTGATTTCCTCAAGCGGTGTGGTGTTGGGAATTATCTTCGCTTCAACTTCCAAATAGCGGAGCGTTCTCCAAATCCTGTGGACGTACTGGCCCCCGTTGTCCAGTATAACTATCATGAGCCCACCTCCAGGAGTTTGAAGAAGGCATCCGATTCCTCAACGAGATAAAATGCCTTCAAACCGAGGGACTTGGCCAGCTCGACCATCTTCCTGTCGTTCGTAACAAGAACCGCGTCAAGGTAACGGGTGGTCGCGATGAAATAGAGGTCAGGAACTCTGTGCGAAGTCTCAAAGGAAAGCTCCCTGAGAATATCGGAGATTACACCCTCCCCTACGAACTCCGTAATCAGCGACCGGTATATCCCCCACGCTTCTTTTGCAAGGTCTTTGGAGAGAAACCGGGTGATTACGGAGATAAACTCAAACTCGCCGAGCCGGGGAGAGTACAGCTCAATCGCCCCAACTTCCGCGAGGGACGCTATGCGCTTTGAGATTTCAGATCGCTCCGGATAAAAACCAGAAAAAAGGCTTATCATCACTGAGGTGTCAACCACGACCCTCATGTTTCCTCCTCCCGGAGCTTTAGCAGGTATTCCTCCGGACTCTCACTGAAACGCTCTGGGGTCACAATTTTCCTGAACTTCTCGGTCTTCTTGACCACACTGTCCTCGTAGACCCGAATCACCAACCTCTGCCCCTCCTTCAGCTTGAGGGGTCTGAGGGGCTTCAGCACGCCGTTCTCGTAAATCACCTCGATAATCTCGCCCATGCTCCCACCGCTTAAAGTTGGAAACGAAGGTAAATAAGCCTTCACTCGAACTCAATCGTTGCCGGAGGCTTGTTGGTGATGTCGTAGAGAACCCTTCCGACCTCGGAAATCTCGCTGGTTATCCTGAAAGCTATCCTCTGAAGGACGTCGAAGGGGACGTTCATGGCGTTTGCCGTCATTCCGTCGAGGCTCTCAACGACCCTGACCGCTATCGTTTCCTTGTAGGCCCTTATGTCGCCCTGAACGCCAACTGTCTTGACGCCGAGCAGAACCGCGAAGGCCTGCCAGGGTTTTAAGCCGGCTTTCTCAATTTCCTCCTCGACTATCGCGTTGGCTTCCCTGACTATCGCTATCTTCTCAGGCGTGACCTCCCCAAGGACGCGAACGGCCAGCCCCGGCCCCGGGAAGGGCATTCTGTTGTAAATCTTCTCCGGAAGGCCGAGCTCCTTCGCCAGCTCCCGAACCTCGTCCTTGTAGAGGTCTCTAAGGGGTTCAATGAGCTTCAGCTTGAGCCTCTCCGGCAGGCCTCCGACGTTGTGGTGGCTCTTGATTTTCCCCCTGCTCTCAATCCAGTCCGGGGCGATGGTCCCCTGAATCAGGAAGTCGGCGTTGATTTCCTTGGCTATTTCCTCAAAGACCTCGATGAAAACGCGGCCTATTATCTTCCTCTTCTCCTCGGGGTCGGTAACGCCCTTCAAAGCCTTGAAAAAGCGCTCGCTTGCGTCAACGTAGTGCAGGTTGAGGCCGAACTCGTCGCGGAAGGTCTTGACAACGAACTCGGGCTCGCCCTTGCGCATGAAACCCGTGTTCACGAATACGGCGTGAAGTCTGTCGCCTATAGCCTTGTGAGCGAGTATCGCGGCGGTTGAGCTGTCAACGCCACCGCTGAGCGCTATTATCGCCTTCCCGTCGCCGACGGTCTTCCTAATCTCCTCAACCTTCTCCCTGATGAAGTCCTCCCACATGAGCACCACCTTTTACACCCGCTTTGGAATTCGCTTTATAAACCTAACCCGCTTAAACACTTTCACGTCAAAATCTCGTCAAGCCTGTCCTCCTCGAGTGCTTGCCTAAGCTCCATCGCTATCCTCCTGCCGGTGCTCACCGGGAAATCATACCGGAGCCAGCTGTAGGGGGAACCGTGGACGAAGGGGTTCGTTCCGGCAACTATCCTCGCCGAAATCTCAAAGACTACGAACTCCAGCTCCTCGGTGTAAACACCCTCAAGGCAGAAGGGACCCCAGAGACCGCCCATGAGCCTTTCAGCCGTCTTCACTACCCTTTCGCCGGCTTCGATGACATCCATAAGCAGGCTCTCACGCAGGACGATTGGAATGTTGCCGATGACCGTGTAGTTCGTGGCCAGCTCGATGTCCAGCTGTTCTTTCGCTGGAATCCTGCCTATCGCGTCGGCGTTCGACTCATAACGACGGTCAATGCTCATCAGCTCAAGCTCGCGGTTCAGCTTTGAGTAGAAGTAGTGCGGATAAACCGGAACTCCAATCACGTACTCCTGAATCTGGATTCTGCTCAGGTCTTCCTTGTCCCCTATGCCGAGCCTCTCGGCCTTCCTCCAGAAGTCCTCTGGATTCTTGGCCAAAAAGTAGCCCCTCCCGCCCTTGGCTCCAAAGGGCTTGACGATTACTGGTCCTTCTATGTCATCGGGGTCGTCGTAGACCCTCGGAAGGCGCAGCTTCGCCTCCCCGAGCCACTTCCTCTCAAGCGAGCGGTCGCTCTCCCACCTCAGCACCTCTTTGTTGCCGTAGTAGGGAACGCGCATCCTTTCGACGAGCTCAACGCCGAGGTGTGCCACAAAGGAGCCGGTGGGAACGACCACAGCGTCAAGCCTGAGCAGTTCTCCCTCGGGATAGCCTCCCTCGATGAAGTAATCGGCAACCGGAAAGTACTTCGTGTAGAGCGGTCTAACCCG
>NZ_JAMONU010000160.1 GCF_027066465.1 Thermococcus sp. | reverse complement strand
TCCCAGCCGAAGTCGCTCGTCGGGTTGTTGTCCGGGGAAACGCCGTTCGGGTTTCCGGAGTAGCCGTAGCCCTCTACGCCGACGAAAGTAACCATCGGAAGCTCCTCGAAGCGCGGCTCGGTCCACTTCACGACTTCCCTCGTGTAGTAGTTGTTGCCGACCCAGTCGTTCCTCTCAAGGTGAGGAATCCTCACGGGGTTCCAGTCGAGCTCCAGGTCAACCCTTCCCCTGTTCAGGGCCTCAAGGAAGAGCCTGTTGTGGAAGTAGTCGTAGTTTTCAGCAGCTTTAACGTCCCTCGCGTCGTGGGGGTTGAGCGGATAGGCTGGAATTATGTTGAGGATTATTCCCACAGAGGCCTTCGTGTGCTCCTTTATGGCGTCGTAGGCCCTCGCGTGGGCCACCATCTGGTTGATGATGACCTTCTTGGCCGCCTTCGGGTTAAGGATTCCCGGGGGCCAGCCGACGTAGGGAGCCAGATAGCCGAGCTCGACCGTAACCATCGGCTCGTCGAAGGTGGCCCAGAAGTCAACGAGTTCAGAGAACTTCCAGGCGGAGTAGGCTGAGAACTTGACGAACTCGACTATGTTCCTCTCGTCAACCCAGCCTCTCGCCCTGCTCCCCTCGAAGTCGCTCCTCGTCCAGAGCGGGTCGTGAACCCACACCGGCAGCGTCTGGTGGTTCAGCGTGACGAAGGTCGTGAAGCCGAGCTTCTTCAGGTTCTTGAGGACTGCTAGGTAGTGGAGAACCTCCCTCCTGTTCGCCAGACGGTCAAGCTCCTCAAGCGCTTCCTTCGGAACCTTCACGCGCCTTATCAGCCCGTAGGAGTCCCTTTCGACCTTCACTTCTACCCCCCAGGTAGGGCAGGGAAAGATTCTGCTCCACTCGATGGTGAGCTGGTAGGCGTTCAGCCCGAGGTTCTTTGCTAGGCGATGGTCTATCTCGTAGAGCTCGTAGTTGTTTATGCCCTCCTCGGGCAAATCACCGCTCACGAGGTC
Organism: Thermococcus sp.; assembly: GCF_027066465.1. Taxonomy (GTDB): domain Archaea; phylum Methanobacteriota_B; class Thermococci; order Thermococcales; family Thermococcaceae; genus Thermococcus. Next base: position 6,443 of record NZ_JAMONU010000160.1, on the reverse strand, counting down.
GTTCTTGATGTTGAATGGGTCGCGAACCCAGTGCCACCAGTCGCTCCTCGCGTCGATGTTCCGTCTGAGAGGGTCACCCATCTCGAACTGAAAGGCCGATTGAACGACACCCCAGATGAACATCACTGACACCGTCCCATGTTTATAACTTTGTATAAATTTGTGGTTTTTATCTTTTTTATAGTTTTTTGAGGGTGAACCCCAATGTCTCGACGTCGAGACATGCACATTTAAGGTCAGATGTGTTCACCAAAAAGCTTATATAGATTTTGGGATTGTTATAAAATTGACATTATTTATAATGAGGTGGGAAACTATGAAAAGATACCTGGCTGTGGCCCTCGTGGCCGTTGTGCTGGGAAGCCTCTTTGGTCTTGCGTCGGTAAGCGCGGCTTCTGAGTTCCCCAGAAACGAAACCCTCTATACGGCGAACAGCGCTCCTCCAACGAACGCAAACCCGTTTCAGGGGGGCAACATCATAGGCCTCGACGGTCTCATTTTCGAGCCGCTCTTCATGCTGAACTTCATGACCGGACAGCTGAAGCCGTGGCTCGCGGAGAGCGGAAAGTGGGTGGAACCCAACGTTTTTGAGGTCGTCCTCAGGCCGGGTCTCACATGGCAGGACGGCAAGCCCCTCACCGCCGAGGACGTGAAGTTCTCCTTTGAGTACTATCAGGAGATTGGTCTCAGGAACTGGAGCAAGCTCGGGCTCAAGGAGATAAAAGTCGTGAACAACAGAACCGTTGACTTCATATTCAGTGGCACCCCCAACTACCAGCTCTGGAAGCTCCAGCTCTTCTACGGCTGGGGTCAGGGAGTTCTGATAATCCCAGAGCACATATTCAAGAACATCGACCCCAAGGAGATACCCAAGATGACGTTCCTCGGCGATGAGCAGAAGTACCTCGTCGGTTCGGGTCCCTACAAGCTCTACGAGGTCGTTCAGGGACAGAAGTCGATACTCATCAGAAACGACAACTGGTGGGGAATCAAGTACTTTGGAAAGCCTGCTCCCAAGTACATAATCCAGCTCTACGTTAAGGACAACGCCCAGGCCGCAAACATGTTCATCAAGGGCGACCTCGACGTCGGAACGTACTACATAGACATCGTTAAGGCCAAGGAGGAGAATCCATACCTCGTCAGCTGGCTCGACAAGCCGCCTTACTTCCCGCCGGTTGCCCCGGTTCTGCTCTACTTCAACACCAAGAAGCCCCCGATGGACAACCCGCAGTTCAGGCGCGCCATAGCCATGGCGATAAACCCGAAGCAGATAATCACCAACGGTCCAATCGGAGGAATGCCGTCGGAGATACCCTTTGGGACGGGCCTCCTCAGCAAGTGGGCCGACAAGATTGACCTTCAGGGCCTCATAAAGGAATACGGCTGGCAGTACGGGAACGTTGAGGAGGCAAACAAGATACTCGACCAGCTCGGTATGAAGAGGGACTCAAACGGCTGGAGAACCTACAACGGTAAGGAGATAGTCCTCCACCTTGTCACCTGCGCCGGCTGTTCCGACTGGATTTCCACGGCCGAGATAATCCAGAACCAGCTCAAGGCCATCGGAATCAAGGTGGTCATAGACAAGTACGACTGGGGAGCGATGATGGACAAATACCACAAGGGAGACTTTGACCTCGGTCTCCACTGGGCCGGAACCTTCCAGCCGACGGCTTACGCGGTTTATAACGCCCTCCTCAGCAAGGACGGCGTTGCGAACTTTGGAAACTTCACCGACCCGCAGGCCCAGCAGATACTCGACGAGTTCGCCAAGACCACCGACCCGAACAAGGAGGCCCAGTACATAAAACAGCTCAGTGAGATATGGCTTAAGGAGGTCCCGGCTGTTCCCGTTTACATGGCGACGCTCTTCTACGAGGCCAACACCAAGTACTGGACCGGCTGGCCGAACGCTCAGAACCCCTACGGCGTGCCGATTTTCTGGGCCAAGTACGGAACCTGGGGAACGGCCCTAGCTTTACTCGGGGTTAAGCCCGCCGGCTCCTCCACGACGTCAACGGCCCAGACGGCCGCAACCTCCACCTCGTCACCGACTTCAACAACCTCGACGAGCAGTGGAAAGAGCATCTGCGGTCCTGCTGCAATAGTGGGTCTCGCCGTGATACCTTTGCTCTTGAGGCGTAGGAGGAAGTGATTTCTCCCTTTTCTTTTTAACCGCGTTGCCGTAGTAGTGGAGGGTTGGCAATGGGGTTCAGAAGGTATATGGTTCGCAAGGTAGTTGTCTACGGCATTACGTTCGTTTTCGCCGTGACCCTGAACTGGTTGCTTCCGAGGCTCATGCCCGGCAATCCAATCGAGGCCATGGTTTCGAGGAGCGGGGGTGCGGCCAGCTCCCAGCTCATCAAGTTCTACGAGGAGGTCTACGGCTTAAATCAGCCGATGTGGAAGCAGTTTCTCAACTTCTGGGTCAACCTCTTTCACGGCGACCTCGGCTACAGCATGCTCTACAACGCCCCCGTCTCGAGTATAATCAAGCACGCCCTCCCCTACGATATAGCGATTCTCCTCCCCGCGATAGTCCTCAGCTGGCTCGTTGGCAACTGGCTCGGTGCAATCGCGGGTAAAAACAAGAAGTATGATAGGTACACGATGCCCCTCTTTTACTTCCTCGCGAGCATGCCCTACTTTTGGTTCGCGATGATTCTCGTCTACGTTGTTGGTGTTAAGCTCGGCTGGCTCCCCTATTCTGGCGCCTACGCTCCGGATTTGGTGCCGAGCCTCTCCTGGACGTTCATCAAGAGCTTCCTCTCCCACTGGATTCTGCCCTTCCTGAGCCTGTTCATCGTCATGATTGGTAGCTGGGCGATTGGAATGCGCAACATGATAATCTACGAGCTCGAAGCGGATTACGTCCGCTATCTGGAGGCACTCGGCGCGAGCGAGAAGCTCATGACGAAGCACGCCTACAGGAACGCCATACTGCCCCAGGTGACCGGTCTTGCATTACAGCTCGGAATGATGGTGGCCGGGGCGATTGCGACGGAGATAGTCTTCAACTACCCCGGAATCGGCGTGCTCATAATGAACGCCGCTCTAAACCAAGACTACTTCCTCCTCCAGGGAGCTTTCCTCATCGTCGTAATCTCTGTCCTCGCGGCCAACTTCCTGATTGACATAGTCTACGCCTTCATAGACCCGCGCGTCAGGGCGAGCTACACGGAGGGTTGAGGATGGCGAGGGAGAGCAGGTTGGCACTCGTTAGAATCGCTTTCAGGAACAGGAAGTTCCAGTTCGGCTTCGGTCTTCTGGCCTTTTTCGTGATATTCGCCCTAATCGGCCCCCTCTTTACCCCGTTTGCCTGGAACGGCCTCTATTACGAGAACGTTGGTGGAATAAAGATAGCCTCCTACGGCGGCAAAACCCTGCCCCCAATGAGCCACGAGGTTATAACAACGTACACAGGGAAGAAAGTTGAGGTCCTCCACATACTCGGGACTAACATCAACGGCCAGGACCTCTACGCGAGGCTCGTCTACGGTCTGAGGACGAGCCTCTGGATAGCCCTGCTCGCGGCGGCGATAGGAACGGTTCTCGGAATAACGATAGGACTCGTTGCGGGATACAAGGGCGGATGGACCGACGAACTTCTCATGATGTTCACCAACATAATGCTCGTTATACCCTCAATAGTTCTCCTGGTTCTCATAGCGGCCTACCTCTCCGCCAGAACCCCCGGGATTCAGGCCCTCATAATAGGCCTCACCGGCTGGCCCTGGGTCGCGAGGGCCGTGAGGAGCCAAACCCTGTCGCTCAAGAACCGGGAGTTCGTGCACTTAGCGAAGCTCGCCGGTTTGAGCGACCTCAGGATTATCTTCACAGAGGTAATGCCCAACATGGTCTCCTACATCTTCATGGCCGGAATCCTCCAGTTCAGCGGTGCAATCCTCGCGAGCGCGACCCTCGACTTCATCGGCCTCGGACCGACCACTATGGTCTCGCTCGGAAACATCCTTCAGAGGGCCATAGCCTACAACGCACTCCAGTTCGGCTGGTGGTGGTGGTTCATTCCGCCGGGGCTGATTATAACCCTCATCATCACGGCGCTGTTCTTCATCAACATAGGCCTGGAGGAGGTCTTCAATCCGCGCCTCAGGAGGGAGTGAGATGGCGATGCTGACCGTTGAAGACCTTAAAATCTACTACGCGACACCTTTCGGGCACGTCAAGGCCGTTGACGGGGTTTCCTTTGAGGTTAGGGAAGGTGAGGTCTTCGGTATAGCCGGCGAGAGCGGTTGCGGGAAGTCAACGCTCGTCCACTCCTTGATACTGAGGAAGCCTCCGATGGTTCACATGGGCGGAAAGGCCCTCTTCAAGGGAAGGGATTTGATGAGGCTTTCAAAGGAAGAGTCCAGAAAAATCCGCTACACGGAGCTTTCGATAATTCCCCAGTACGCGATGAACGCCCTCAACCCGACGAAGAAAATCAAAGACATAGTCTGGGACTTAGCCAGGGAGCACGGCCACACCGACAGGGAGGAGGTTGAGAGGCTCCTCCGCGAGAGGCTGAAGATGGTGAAGCTCAGCGAGAAGGTCGCCGACATGTACCCCGTCGAGCTTAGCGGCGGAATGAGACAGAGGGCGACGATGGTGGTCTCAACACTTCTCAACCCGGACCTGCTCATCGCGGACGAGGTTACTTCCGCTCTGGACGTCACGACTCAGAGGGTGGTCATCGAGCTGCTCCACCACTTTATGAGAGAGGGGATAGTCAAGTCCATAATCTTCGTCACCCACGATTTGGCTCTTCTCGACAAGATAGCCGACCGCATGATGATTCTATACGCCGGCAAGGTTGTTGAGATAGGCCCAACCGAGGAAGTCATCAACGAACCCAGCCATCCCTACACGCAGCTTCTCCTCAGCTCGCTTCCCAGAATGGGAATCCAGTACAGAAAACAGAAGCTCCGGGGAATCCCGGGATACCCGATTAGTTTACTCAATCCGCCGAAGGGTTGCCGCTTCTACACGCGCTGTCCCTACGCCCTCGACAAGTGTCCAAGCGAAGAGCCGAAGCTCGTGAAGGTTGGAGAGGAGCACTACGCGGCCTGTCATCTCCTCGGGGGTGAGGACCAATGAGCGAACTCCTGAAGGTCGAGCACCTGACGAAAGTATTCACGTCCGGACTAATCGGTGGCTTTGAAATCCGGGCGGTGGACGACGTCAGCTTCACCATGAGGAGGGGCGAGATAGTTTCCCTCGTCGGTGAGAGCGGGAGCGGGAAGACGACGATAGGAAAGCTCATTCTTCGTTTGATTCAGCCGACGAGCGGGAGGATTCTCTTTGAGGGTAAAGACGTTCTGAAGTTCAGCAGGGGAGAACTGAGGAGGAACTACTACCGTCAGGTTCAGGCGGTTTTTCAGGACCCCTTTGCCAGCTTCAATCCCCTCCACGTCGTTGACAGGTCTTTTCACCTCGTCTTTGATTCCTACTTCCCCAGGCTCGATGAGGGGGAGAGGGAGAAACTGATAAACGACGCGCTGACCCAGGTTGGCCTCAACCCGGATGAGGTTCTCGGGAAGTTTCCCCACCAGCTCAGCGGCGGTCAGCTCCAGAGAATCCTCATAGCGAGGGCCTTGCTATTGAAGCCGAAGCTCCTCATTGCGGACGAGGCGGTTTCGATGCTCGACGCATCAACGAGGATTGACGTCCTAAACTTACTCGGCGACTTCAGGGACAAATATGGAACGTCCGTTCTCTTCGTCACCCACGACTTGGCTCTGGGCTACTACATCAGCGACACGACGATTATCATGTATCGCGGGACGATAGTGGAGATGGGCGACACCGAGAGGGTCTTCCACAACCCGCTTCACCCGTACACCCAGATGCTCCTCGAGAGCGTCCCCGATTTGAACGTCAAGTGGGAGTTCAGGGGAATCGAGCCGGAGAAGGAAGAGGGAGCAGTCTACTCCATTCAGGGCTGCCGCTACGCGCCGAGATGTCCCAGGGTAAAGGAGAAGTGCTTCAACGTCCGTCCGGTCCTTCACGAGGTCGAGAGGAACCACTGGGTGGCCTGCCATCTTTACGGAGGTGAATGATATGCACTCGACGATTAGGGAGATTAAGAAGACCCCGGAGGGAATTATGAAGGCTCAGGGGGCCTTTGAGGATTTCATAGTAAATCACGACTTCTTGCTGCCGAGGGAGATAGTTTACACTGGTTGCGGCAGTTCGCACTTCCTTTCAAAGCCGCTGGCCATGGCAACTACCCGCCTTGGGGGCAGGGGAGCGGCTCTCCCCTGCTCCGAACTTCTGTACTCGCGCGAATGGTACAGCATAGAAAACCCCGGGCTTCTCGTGGCAATCTCGCGCTCTGGGGAAACGACGGAGGCAATCAAAGCCCTTAATGTCCTCGACGTTCCAACGCTTGCCCTCACTGCTTATGAGAGCACCCTTTCGAGGAAAGCGGACTACGCTCT